>JANNRD010000250.1:0-25623 GCA_031401095.1 Acidobacteriota bacterium | reverse complement strand
CAGTGATCGCAATAAAGTTGCCGTGCACCTCACCCAGTTTAACCGTGCGCAAACGTCCGATGCGCTTGTTGTCCTGAGTTGTGACAACGCTCACGGCATAGCTTTCCGGGTGGTCCTTTGGGCGCACAATCGCGTTCAACGGCACGACGATCGCCCCTTCACCGGTTGAGTCTGAGGGAAGTTCGACCGATGCGATCATTCCCGGTTTGAGTTGCGGCGGCGGACTGAGGATGGTGATCTCGACTTCGAAGACTCGGCTCCTCGGGTCAGCCGCAGGAGAGACCCGCGTGATGCTGCCGCTGAACGTCACACCCGCAACCGCGTCACTGGACAGCTTGAGCACACTTCCAGGTCTGATCTTCCTGACCGTTGTATCGGGAACGCCAAAGACCGCCTTGACCGAGCTCAGGTCCACGACGGTAAAGATGGGGGTACCGGGTCCAACAAGCCCGCCAACCTCGACGTTTCGTCGCAGCACGACACATCTCATTGGCGCAAGAATGACTGAATCCCTTTGTGCAAGCTTTGCCTCCGAGACAAGAGCCTGTGCGCCGTCGATCTTCGCCTCCATCATGCCGCCCTGTGCGCGAGCCGCCTCAACCTTCGCCTGTGCCATCTCGCGCTTTGTCTTTGCAGCATCGTATTCCGGCTTGGTCAGGCTCCGGGTCTCGAGCAGCCTCGCGGCCCGATCGAGGTCCTTTTGTGTCTGATCGAGAGCTACTTCAGCTTCTTTGAGTTGTGCTTTGCTGGTCGCATTTGCCGCCTGGGCTTCCTTTTGCTGAGACTCTGCCTGGTTCACCTTATTGGTGAAATCATCGATCCGTAATCGGGCAAGGACGGTTCCCATCGCGACCAGGTCGCCGTCCTGGACACTCCTCATGCGATTGTCCGCGCCCCGGACCGTGTGAAGCTCGCTGACATATCCACCGGTCTTGAATGCAAGATCAAGTTGCATCGCCGGGCGAATCGTCGCCGAGTAACGCTCGCCCCCCTCGGAGGCGCCGCCAGCGAAGTAACGTTCGACCGTGTATGTGCGGACCGGTGTCGGCGGCTTCTCGTAGGTCTCAGAGCGTCTGCAGCCTGACGAGAGCACCGACGCGAGCAATGCCGCTGCCGCGAGTCCGGCTACCTTGAAGGAGGAAGTCTGCATCGCTACACCTAGTTCTCTCCGACGGCCTTTTCGAGATCGGCCCTCGCTGCCCAGAAGGCGAGAAGAGCCTGTTGATACTCGTGGTTTGATTCTGCGACCGCAGTCTGTGCCAAAAGCACATCCTTTAGCAATACACTTTCAACTGTAAACCTGTTTGTGGCAACGCGGAGTCTCTCTCTCGTAGCCTCCTGCTTCAGCTCAGTGACGTGCAAAAGAGCGCGTGTCTCTCCCAGTTTTCGGAAGCGCAGATTGACTTCCAGCAGGATCTGGTTTTGGACCTCGGGGACCGCATTCTCAGCCTGCGCGAGAGTCTTCCTCTTCTCGGCCAGTTCCAGTTTTCCTCGTCCCCAGTCAAAGATATTCCAGCGAAGCTGCACCCCGACCGCTGCCGTATTCTGGGGCAAAACGGCCACATTGTACGCGCCGATAAAGCCAAAGTACAGATTAACCTCAGGGACCGCTTCCGACTTTTTCATGCGAACATCGTAGTCGGCCTGCTTCGCCTTGAGCCTTGCCTCCTGTAGCTCGGGCCGTTGCTGAAGGGCACGGCTGCGCGCTGTGTCGACATTGACATCGTAAAGCGAAGACTCGGCGATCGAGCTGACTGCAAACTCCGATTGCAGGTCGCGGCCCATCAGTAAGTTGAGCTGCTCCTTCTGCGACTGCAGCGAGTTGCGCAAGCTGAGAACCTCATACTCCTCCTTCGCAAGCCGCGCCTTGACGTCGAGTCGGTCGGCATCGAGCGCGACCTGCTCCGAAACGTATTGGGTGACGACACGTTCGAGCTCGCGGTAGAGCTTCAGCGATTCTTCAAGCGCGACCAGGGCGCTCTGCTGCCTGAGCACGCCGTAATAGCCTTTCTTTACCTGATTGACAAGAGACAACTGCTGCGACTGAAGGGCGTTTCTGGCGAGCTCCTGCGTTGTCTCCTGAAGCTGTATTCCAAGGCGGATGCGGGGAATCTGACTGAGCGGTTGCGCCGCCGTTGCGAGAACAAATGCGACCGGCTTTCGCCCGGTCGTGAGCGTCGTGTCGGTCGGGGGAACTGGCCCGATCTGCGGGAGAAGCCCGAACGACCCTTTTGGAAAGCGGAAGTCGAGGTCCGTCAGAAGCTGTAATCCCAGCACCGAGACATCGAACTGGGGGTAAAGGCGCGTCCGCGCTGCCGCCACCCGATCACCGGCCTTGTCAACGTCCAGCTGCTCATGCTTGACCAGTCTGTTCTGTGCAAGGGTGATCCTGACCGCGTCCTCAAGACTCAGAACCTGAGGGTTTTGCGCGTGGACTGCAACCTGCACGCAACCCAACAAGAGAACAGATCCGATGACACGCCGAATCATGCTTCCTCCTTTTGACCTATGTATGTTACTGCCGTGGGAGTCGTCGAGTCTCAAAGAGACGCACGACATCTCACATCTTTTCGATGATGACGAAGGCAATCGCCTGGTCTTGCGAATGTGAGAGTGAGACGTGGGCCCGGTTGACACCAAGTCGTGACGAGAGGTCCGCCGCACGCCCGTGGAATTGAAGTTGCGGAGCTCCCTCGTCCGATGCGACCACCTCGATATCGTGCCACGAGAGTGCGGTCAGCGGGACGGCAGCCCCGAGCGCCTTGCGCGCCGCTTCCTTGGCCGCAAAGCGTGTTGCAAATCGCTCCCCACGTCGCGCCGTCAGCTGGCAATAGGCGATCTCACCGCTGGTGAAGATGCGATCCCGCAGGCGATCACCGTGAGCCTCGATCGCCCGCTCAATCCGCCCGATCTCGACGATGTCGACGCCGATTCCGATGATCATTCAAACTCCGATCCCTCGCTTGAAAGCCTCACGCGAAAAGATGCTCACCGCGCGTAGCTTGGAGGCGGGAAACCAGGATGTCAATTGCCAGACGCTCAGACCCTAAAACACTTTGATCAATTCTCTTGAGTTCCCTGCCCGTCCCGTCGTTTACTATGACAGTTGAGATACTACCCATGAGTGACCGCTTCCGAGCAACACTGGCAGAGATAGTCGACGGCGTCAGTGATTCGGCCTTTACCTCTGACATCCTGCAATCAGTCAGGTCTGGAAGGAGCGATCAGACGGCTGTCACCGTTCAACTAGTCCGGCTCGGTGATGGAATGGAAAGCGATCAGTTCATTGTGCGTGGCGCGCCCGAGCCGGCCCTGAGCTCTCGATGCGTCCGCGTTCACCCTGTTCATCATGATGTTGGCGCGGGGCTGTCGATCGCCTTTCGACAAATCCTAACGCACCCGACCTTGGCGCTAATCCGTTCGTAGTCCCGCCTTCAGGCGGAATCTCCTGCATAGAGTTCTAAACCAGGGCCGGCCAACCTTGCGCTTGACACTTGACGAGGGTTCGCCGTTTTCCCGTTTCTTGATGAGAAGAGTGAACCAAACCATCGACTTTAGTATCTCCAGCTAGTCACATCAGCACCCACCGGCGCGCTTTTCTTGATGCGGTCCAGCATCTTTGGAACGTACATCTGATGATAGCGCAACCGCGAGATGGCATTCGGCAAAGTCGGATCGCCGTTCCAGCAATGTTCGGCACGATCGCCGTAGGTCACTTCGCCCGCATAAAATGGATTGGTTGTCGTCTTGAGGAACTCTTCGACGAGGTAGACGGCGTTATTCAGATAGTAGTTATCCATGTCGCCGCAATAGATGTGAATCTTTCCTTCCAGCTTCGGTCCCTGCCTGGCCCAGTCGCGTTTGAGAATGTAGCCGAGGTCGAAATGGTCTCGCCAATACGTGGCGACCGATTGATCAATCTCGCCAGTGAATTTATCCCAGATCGGTTTGGGATAACCATCCGCCCCGACCGGCGAATAGACCGCCTGCCAGATGTCCCACTGATCGCCAGAGCGCGATTTGGTCCCAAGCACCAGTTCCTTGTGGTTCATCTCTTCCAGCGTTGCGTTCAAATGGCCGAGGTAATTGCGCTGACCTGGCCGCGGCACTCGCTTCCACGGTGCACCCGCATAATATGCGTTTTTGTCCTCGTATATGTTGACTACCGTGTAGGCGCGGAAATCAATCGGGTCGGGACAGGCAGCGAAACAGCCGTTGTACATGTCGGGATAGAACATCTGCGTTGCGAGCGCTTCCCAACCCCCGGTCGAACCGCCATACGTAAAGCGCGCCCAGCCCTGCCCGATGCCCCGGAACTGTTTTTCGATAAACGGAATCAGCTCGTAATTGATCGCGTCGCCATAGGGGCCGAGGTTCGCGGAATTGACCGCGTAAGAATCGTCATAAAACGGATTGGCGTGCTGAATCTCGATGATGACGAAGCGCGGGAACCCCTTGCTGATCCAGTCCAGATAGAGCTTGTGCGCGTACTCCTGTTGCGTGCGATTGTAGCCAGTTAGCCGGAAGCGGGCGTTGTAATCCGGCTTCAGATTCGCATCGGGGGGTGTTTCGCGGAAGCCCCCAAAGGTGTGCGGATAATGACCGTGATTGACGATCAATGGGTAACGAGCTTCAGGGTGTTCTTCAAAACCGTATGGCACGAGCACGGCTGCGCCGAGGAACATCGGCCGCCCCCAGAATTTGGTTAGGCGCTCGCTCTGGATCTTAACGTGCTTGATGTACCTCGTGTCTTTAGCCGGTTCGATGGGAGGTATCTCCTGGTCAAGCACGATGTCGAAGGTCGCAGCCCTATTCGAATCAATAGTGATCTGTTTGGGCCTGCTCATGAGATTGCCGGGCGCGAGGTTCCAGTGTTGCCCTTCGCCGCGATCCATCGGCAGTTTGACAGTATGGCCGTCGTTGCGTTTGAAGGTCTCGTATTTGTGCAACACGGCCTGCACCCAATACGTCCCGGCCGGCACTTGCGAAAGGGACTTGACCGGATAGCCGAGCACTCCCGCGTCAATCACGGCTTTGACGCCGGGCTTCCAGTTGTCGGCATCAATGCCAAAGACCTGCTGTGTGTCGAGCGCGTCGCTGATCTGCTCGCGGGGCTCTTTTTCGTTGTTACCTTTTTGATCAGTCGTGGCGAGGATCAACAGCACACGGCCATCGAGCGGCGTCTGGCTGCGAGCGGGGCTAAAAGCGATGCTGAAGCTGACGTTGCCCGCCGGTCCGCGTTGTTTGAAGGCGCTTGTTTGCGTCAGCACGACAAGGACGAAACAGACTGCCAAAGCAGTCGTGCGTAAAGGCGGGGCAAACTTGAGATAGGTTGAAGTATATCTTGCCATTGGGGTTCCTCCATAACGGTCGGCATCAATGTTTCAATGTGTGCGTCGTGGCTCCTGTCGTCATTGCTATGATACCTCCTCGTCCGTGTCTTCGATTCGGGATCGCATGCGCTATATTATGAGCGGGCCGGTCTCCGCTTGCAAAAATTCTAGGGAGGCCGGCAGTGGGACGCCATGTCAGACGAGAATGCATGCGCCTGAGCTGATGCCGGCGCTTGCGACACCAGCAGTGGTGGACGAGAATTGACAGATGACCAAACCCAATACGCCAGCAGTTCTTGATCCGAAGCAGTGGATACCAGAAGAGGTCGGCGCAATCGTCAATCATCAGGTTGATTTGCCCCGCATCGCGAAAGACCCCAAGGCCACAGCAGCGATTGAGGCAAAGCTGTCGGAATTGCCGACGACCCACGATCTCTACAATACCGACGCTCGGGATCTCGAGTTCCTGCCCGACAAGTCTCTTCACCTGATCGTCACGTCGCCACCATATTGGACCCTCAAGGAGTATCGCCAAACCGAATGTCAGATGGGACACATTGCTGACTACGACGAGTTCAACGCTGAGCTGGATAAGGTGTGGCGTGCCTGCTATCGAAGTCTAGTGCCGGGCGGTCGACTCGTCTGTGTAGTCGGTGACGTTTGTCTCTCGCGAAGGAGCAACAAAGGCGAGCATACCGTAATACCATTGCACGCGACTATTCAAGAGCACTGCAGAGCAATAGGCTTCAGCAACCTCTCGCCGATTATCTGGCACAAGATCGCGAATGCAGTTTATGAGGCCAACGGCAACGGCGGCGGCTTCCTCGGAAAGCCGTATGAGCCCAACGCCGTTATCAAAAACGACATAGAGTTCATTCTGATGCTGCGAAAGCCGGGAGGCTACCGCAGTCCAACCGTCGCGACACGAGTGCTTTCAGTGATTCCAGAAGCCAGGCACCGACAATGGTTCCAGCAGATATGGACTGGCGTTACGGGAGCCTCGACAAGGGAGCACCCCGCGCCTTTTCCGCTTGAGGTCGCCGAACGTCTCGTGAGAATGTTCAGCTTCGTCGGCGACACTGTGCTCGATCCGTTTATGGGCACTGGGACAACCACAGTAGCTGCAGCAAAATCAGGACGGAACAGCATCGGGATTGAAGTCGACCCGCACTACTTCGACCTTGCGGCCAAGCGTATCGAGAGGGGCACGGGCGAACTGTTCTCAGGGGCAGATGTCAGGCTTCACAGATTATGATTAACGTCGAAGAGCATCTTGCCAAGGCGGTCACTCACTTTTGGCAAACGAGGAGACGACAGCAGGAGACTCAGGGCACCCTCACCGGCAGGCGCGACTATGGTTCGCGTGGGGCGGTTACCAGTGGCCGCCACGCTGACGGATTCTGTGAATTGATCTCCTCAATTGTACAGGACGCTGGCCTATCTGATGCCTGCGTATACAACAGGGCACGTGCTAAGTTGCCAGGCTTCTTCCGACCCACTAAGGAGTGGGATGTGGTCGTCCTGAGCGGCAGCGACCTGGTTGCAGTCGTGGAGGTGAAGAGTCAGGTAGGAAGCTTCGGAAACAATTTCAACAACCGAGTTGAGGAAGCTCTCGGGAATGCGACGGACTTCTGGACAGCGTTCAGGAAAGGCAGCTTCCAGCCGACCGCAAGGCCATGGCTTGGATATCTCTTCCTGCTCGAGGAACGCGATACCAGCACTCGAGGGACCAAGCGTATCAAGCTCAACCCTTTTCCCGTTGATGAGGAATTTCAGGAGCGGAGCTATGCCAAGCGATACGAACTGGTTTGCGTGCGGATGGTCCGGGAACTTCTTTACGATGGCGTATGTTTCATTACCAGCAAAGCGTCGGAGGGCCTTCAGGGCGGGTTTCGCGAACCAAACCCAGAGCTGAGCATTAGAAACTTCGCCATATCACTCCACAGCCGGGCAGCAGCTTTCGCCAACATGAAGTAGGATCCGCTGTCCTACGCACTTGCTCGTGCGTCGTGACGGGACAACCCGGCGAAGCGGTCCGCAGTCGGATGGGACCTCTTCAGACGGCAGCACCAGCTTGGTCGACTCCACCGTCCAACGTGGTGCCAACTCCACGGTCGGGCAGGCGGATTGCCCCCTTAGTAACGACACGTTGCTCTTCACCGTCACTAGGGATGCCCGCCGAGCTGCAGTTTCTCAATTTCACCGACGAGCGCCAGTTACACCAGCGGAGCCAGCACGGGCAGCGTCAGTGTCACGGACGGCGCGGGTTGCGCGTGGACCCCGGTGAGCAGTGTCGCGTGGATCACGATCACCTCGGGCGCGAGCGGCAAGGGCAAGGGCACCGTGAATTATTCAGTCGCCGCTAACAGCGGGGTAGCGCGCAGCGGCACCATGACCATCGCCGGGCGGACCTTCACACTCACACAGGCCGCGGTCACATCCATCGGCTGGTTCAGCCCGACCGCAAACGCCGCGGTCACCAGCAGCGCCGGCACGAAGACCAGCACCTCATGCACCGCCACGACCAAAGACAGGCACCGCTTCTACAACTACGGCATCAGCATTCCCAGCGGGGCCACAATGCGGGGAATCGAAGTCCGGCTGAACGCCAAGGTAGACTCCACCGGCGGCTCGCCGCGCTTCTGCGTGGAGTTATCGGCGAACGGCGGTACGACTTGGACCGCGACGAAGTCCTCGACAACGCTCTCGACCACGGAGTTGACCTACATCCTCGGCAGTGCGGCGGACACGTGGGGCCGGACGTGGAGCATCGGCGAATTGGGCAATACCAGCTTTCGCATGCGCATCACCGACGTGGCGAGCAACACTTCGCGCGACTCTTCGCTCGACTGGGTGGCAGTGCGGATAAGCTATTGACCTTTACTCAAGGGTCTTCTGGGAGGCGCCGGTCACTGATCGGCGCCTCCACCAAAGGCGCAGCTTCTGGTCAGTCCGATTGAATGATGGGTAGGCCGCATTTTGAGCGCGACGAAGACGGAAGAATGCCGAGGGCGCTACTCTAGGCCAAAACCAGAAACGAAGTCCAAACGCGGCCCACAAAAAGCTTGCCTGCTCACGGTGATTCTCACATCGGCCGGCCTCGACGCCGGATCGCTAAGGAGCATGTGTTCCCCGTTTGCCCGCTCACCTTCCGCGGCGGATCGAGTAGAGCCGGTGTTCCGTCCGTATCAGCAATCGTTCGCCGACCAGCGCCGGCGACGCCTGCGCCATTTCGTCCAGTTCATTGACGTGCAACAACTGGAACTTCTCGCCCGTCGCGATCACGAACGTCTGTCCCTCCTCGCTCAGGCAGAAGAGCTTGCCGTTGTAGGCCCAGGGCGAAGTCGTGAAAGCTGTAGCCGCCGGGTCGATCCGCGTCCGGTAAGTCATCTTTCCGGTTCGGGCGTCAAACCGGCTCAGGATACCCGTCTCGGTCAAAGTGTACACCGCGCCCTGGTAAGCCACGGGCGACGGCAGATAAGTCCCGCCGCGCAACTGCGACCAAGCGACATACTCGTTCGAAGTCTCATCCTTACCGAGCGAGATGTCGCCCGCGGCGCCGGGACGGAGCGCGAACAACGGCCCTCCCCGCCCGCCGTCGATGTACAGCAGTCCGTCGTACGCGAATGGCGTGGGAATCGCCATCGGCGACATTCCCGACAGACGCCACAGTTCCTTCCCTGCAAGGTCGTAACTCACCGTCTCCCACGGGCCCACCGCCACGACTTCGGTGCGCTGAGCATGCCGCCACACAAAGGGGGTCGCCCACCCGGACCGCCGGTCCGAGTGCCCATTGCCGCCCACATCCCGATTCGTGCGCCAGACCTCTTTGCCCGTCTGCTTGTCGAACGCCGCGATGTACTGCTGCTTCTCGTTGTCGCTCACGATCACCAGCATATTCCCGACCAGCGCCGGCGAACTCCCCGTCCCGAACTCGAGAAAGATCGGATTCGCTTCGAGCCGCGTTGCCCACGCAGGCTTCCCCTTCAAGTCATACGCCCACAACCCCAGATTCGCCGCATATAGATAGATGAACTTCCCGTCGGTGACGGGACTCTCCGATACAAAGCTGTTCTTGCGGTGACGCCCGCCTGGCGGCTGTCCCGTGTAGAACTCCTTCTTCCACTCGATCTTGCCACTCTTGAGGTTCATGCAATAGAGAAAGTAGTGGAGCATCACCTCTTTCGGCAGTTCGATGTCCCGCGCCATCAAACGCTCCATCACCTGCTCTTGCGAGAGCCCCTGTTTACTGAGCTCCGCGACGTACTCGTTGCTGTATTCAGTCCCGGTCTGCGGCGTTTTCGAAGTGCCCTCCGTCGTCGCGGTGGTGACGTACACTTTGCCGCCCGTAACGATCGGCGACGACCAACCGCGCCCAGGGATATCCTGCGACCACTCCACGTTCTCAGTCTTCGACCAGTGCTCGGCCAGCCGCGGGTGCGCTCCAACGGGATTCGAGTCCGGTCCGCGGAACTGTGGCCACGCCATGTCCTGGCCGTGAATTGTGGGCGACACCGGGAACAGCGCGCACGCCAGACCGACCTGGCGCACGAATCCACCGAAAGTCTGTGGTTTAAGAAACTTCATCGAAATAGATTCAAACATTGCCGTCACGAGCTCCCGCAAGGTATAGACGTAGATGCCGCGCTCATGTTCCGCTTGTTAATTCGCAAGATTGCGGATTCTGCAGACGCGGTCAGACGCAGGCTGAAGAGACTGCGAAAGAGTCCCGCGACGAATCCACGGGCACAGAAATGGACGGCGCGCTCCGCACCTCGTCGCCCGGGGTGCCCTTGAAGAGAGCACCCCCCTACTGAGAATGAAAGAGAAGGGAAAAGGCGGCGATCGGAATCGAACCGATGGATAAAGGTTTTGCAGACCTCTGCCTTACCACTTGGCTACGCCGCCACAAACGCCCGATATCCTCACACGAATCGAACGCCATCGTCAAGACCGGTTACTTGCCATCCGCCGCGCACCGAAATCCCAGCCGCGCCCCCTTGTTCGTCGGCCGCGCCCAAACCCGCGTCGTCGACATCGAGTACTCCTTCGGATAGTCGAATGAGCCGCCGCGCACTACCTGGTAGACACCCTGATAATCCTTCTCCCGCGGCGTCTTTTGATCGCTCCCCGGGTAGTGATTGAAGTCGGTAGCAGTCCACTCATAGACATTCCCCGCCAGATTGAGCACACCAAACGGTGACGCACCACCAGGATAGGCGTTCACATTCTGCGGATAGCCAAGTCGCGCTTCGAGCGTATTCGCCTTCCCAGCCTCCCATTGCTCGCCCCACGGAAACAGCCCAAGGCGGCCCGGCTTGCCTGCATCCCGGCCGCGCGCTGCATACTCCCACTCCTCTTCGGTCGGAAGCCGATAATTGAATCCGTCCTTCCGCGCCTGCCCTTTCCACGCGCAGAAATCCGTCGCGTCAAGAAACGTGACAAACGTCACCGGAATACTCTCGGCATTAGCCGGAGGTTGACTCCCAGCCCAGCTCTCCGGAGATGTCCGGCCCGTTGCCTGCACAAACTCGGCGTAGGCGCGGTTCGAAACCTCCGTCCGATCCAGAGAAAACGATCTCACATCGACTTCGTGCGCCGGGTAATCATAGGTGAAGGCCTTGTCAGTCCTGACACCATTCGCGGTCTCAAAACGAACCTCCAACTGCTTCTCTGCGTCGGTCAGATCGCGGCCCATGAGATAACTTCCACCGGGAACTGCAACCATTCCTTCTGGTATCACCTGAGGAGCGGCCGTCGCACTCGCCGCAGGCGCGGGCGCTGGTGCCGGCGGCGGAGTGGCCTGCGGCTTTGAGACCATCCAGTTGATCAGCGGAATTGCAGCGATCGCGACGACAAGCAGCACGCCAGCAACCCCTATCATCCAAAGGTAACTCCGCCGCGCCGGACGCGGCTCCGTGACCGGCTTCTCATCTGGCGCGGATGGTGCCGACTCCGGAGGGATCGTCGCCACTGTCAGAAACGGGTCACGCCGCTCCCCCTGCGTCCGGGCCACTGCAAGCGGAGGCGCTGTCGGCGTCCGCTCCAGCACCTCCGTCCCCTCATTGGCGAAAAGCGGTCGCGTCTCGTAGGGTGAGCCCGGCGGCTGAGCCGAACCCAGCGCCACCGTCATCCGCTTGCGCTCATATTCTGTAATCGCGTGCTTAAACTCCGCAGCACTCTGATACCGATTGTCCGGATGCTTCTCCATCGCTTTCAGAACGAGAGCATCAATCTCAGGGCCAAGCGTCGGCAGCAGAGACGACGGTGAGGGCGGGGTCGCCTCGACCTGCTTCCGTCTCAACGAGCCATCGGCCGAGGTTCCCTGATCAGGTGAAAACGGCAGTTTGCCCGTCAGCATCTCGAAGAGAGTGACACCGAGCGAGTAGATATCCGATCGCGCGTCAAGCTGCTCGAGACCGAAATGCTTCGGTCCGAGGACGCCCTCGGGTGACATATAGGCACTGGTCCCCGGGTTCAAATTGCGCGTCACCGAGACCCCCAACTGCTGTACCTTGACGATTCCAAAATCGCTCACCTTGACGGTGTTTGGATCCAGAATCAGTAGATTTGCTGGCTTGATATCGCGATGAACGATTCCGCCGCGGTCTTCGCCCTGCCAACGATAACGGAATTGATGCGCGTAGCTCATCGCATCGAGCGTCTGCATGAACCACTGAAAAACACGCGCTGGAGGGATTGGGCCAAGTTCGTGCGCAATGACGTCAGCGACGTTCGAGATCCTCCTCCCCTCGAGCCGGTAGCCGGGGAGATACTCAAGGATAAGGAAGTACTCGTCACCCTCAACTGCAAACTGAATGACACTGACGATATGTGGATGCTTGAGCTGGACCTGGATGTTCGCTTCGCGAACGAAGAGGTCGCTCATGATGGCCCTCTGGCGCTCGCTCGCTCCGCGCGAGCTGAGTGTCTTGATCGCGACCTGCTCCTTGTATTCCGTCAGGAAGGCGCTCTCACCGAGGTAGACCTTGCCCAACCCGCCTTCGCCGATCTGTGAAACAATGCGGTAGCCGCAGATGATTTTGCCTATCAGGTCGCTCACGGTTCAGTTCTTCTTCTTTTTCTCGTCTTTCTTGTTTTTATTCGTCGGCTCTGCTTTGGCAGGTTCCTCAAGCTTCGCACCAAGAGCAGATGCGCGCTGAAACGCATCTTGCGATTCCTTTTCCTGGCCCATCCTCTTGTAGATATCGCCGATGGCCACAAAATACTCAGCTCGCGTAGGGTCGAGCTCCGAGGCGCTCTTAAAAGCGGCGAGCGCGTCGGGGTAACGGCGATTGATCGCGTAGACAGCACCGAGATTGTGATACGCAGCAATATACTTCGGGTCGATCTCGATGGCTTTCTTGAAGTGATTTGCAGCCGTGTTGTAATCGCCCGCGCGCGCCCTCGCAGCCCCAAAGCTGGTCCACAACGTCGGACTGTTCGGCTCGAGCAGTGTTGCCTTGCTAAACTGCACGGAAGCGTCCTGAAGCCGATTGAGGTTATTCAGATAAAGAGTCCCGAGGCTGTGGTACGAGAATGCCCATTGTGGATCAAGCGAGATCGCCTTGAGGTAAGCCTGCTCAGCCTCCTGATAGCGCGCCTGAGCGTGTTGGATACCACCGAGATTGATGAAGACGAACGGATCGTTCGGTGCCAGATCGACCGCCCGCTGACCTTCAACACCGGCACGGCCGAAATCTTTCAGGTCTGCATAAACGCGACCAAGTATCGAATGGCCGAGAGCCAGATTCGGATTCAGGTCGACCGCTCTCTTTGCAGCTTCAAGCGCCTCGGTCAGTTGAGGCTTGCCATCCGCACCTCGCTGCGACCGGAGTGCATTCGCCAGGCCAGCGTAGGCACTTGGCCATTCCGGCTGAAGTTGAATCGCTTTGCGATAGTATTCAATCGCGCGTCTCTTGTTCTCAACGGTGCCCGTCCTGAAAAGGGAGTTAGCGAAATTGTTGAACAGCTCCGCATCATTGAGACCCGCCTGCGCCGCGGTCTGGTATGCCGCCACGGCTTCACCGTAGCGTTTCAGCTCATACAGCGTATCGCCCAGCCCCCTCTGCACTTCGGTGACTTGCGACTTCGCCGAGAGAAGCTGCCGGAAGTCCTGCTCTGCTTCCTTGTACTTCCTTGCGTCGAGCAGGGTTTCGGCCAGTCCAAGCTTCGCCTCGACCGAGTCAGGCCGGGACTGCAGCGCGGCCCGATACGCTTCAAGCGCAGGTTCGTACTGTCCCTGGCGCGAAGCTCCCTCCGCGACTGTCATCAAGTCATCGAACGAGCGACCGGGAAGACCGCCGATTGGCGCTGCCGGAGGTGCGCTGGTGATGATCACGGCGCCGCCTGCCGCAGTCTCAGGAAGACTCGCTCCGAGGGGCCGCGCCGGCGAGACCGCGGTTGATGCGACTCGTCGCTTGGAGGCTCTCCGCGCCTGAACCAGCGGTATCGGATCGGACTCGATACCCAAATGGCCGATCTCCTGCGCAACTGTGGCAAAAGCAATCAAACAGACAAACGCGAGACCGGATACTGGAATTGTAAGCCTCCGGCATCGTGCGCGATCAAGCATCTCTTGAGTTCTCATATGACACCCGTAACTGATCAACCTCGGTGCATCATACCGCAGGGCTGCCCTTTTCAAGAAATGGAGACGATTGGAGCCCTCAAGATTCTGGGGATCAACAACCACAAGACAACAACCACAGAGTCACTGAGACACAGAATCTAGAGGGCCCTCAGAGCGTACGGGCGCTTTTCTTGACACAAACTTTGGCCCCACGTATGATGCCGCATCGGTATTACGGCACAACAACCGTTTCCAAAATGCTGTTCTCCGGTCGGCTCGCAACCGTGGAAACTGGGTGGGCTGGAAAGGGGGGAGCGCGGGCATTCCCGAATATGGTTGGTGAATTTATTGGCCAGGTTTGTCAGCGAATTCTTGATGGCCTCGTTCAACCGCTTTCCCGTCTCAATCCGAACCCCAATCTCTTGTCGGTGATCGGGCTATGTATTAATGTTTTGGCGGCGGTGTTGTACGCATCCGGACTGTTCCTTGACGCGGGCCTGACAATGATCTTTGCCAACGTCTTCGACATGCTCGATGGTCGCGTCGCGCGTTTGACGGGTCGGGTGACCAAATTTGGAGCATTTCTCGATTCGAGCCTCGACCGGCTCTCGGATATGGTGGTCTTTCTTGGTATTATCATTTTCTATTCTCGGGATACGGAGTTTCACAGTACGCTTTACGCTGTCTTGACCGGGGCCGCGCTGATCGGCTCGGTCATGGTCAGTTACACCAGCGCGCGGGCCGAGTCGCTTATCCCAAAGTGTGATGTCGGCTTCCTGCGCCGTCCCGAACGAGTGGTGCTGTTGATTCTGGGCTCACTGACCGTCTGGCCAGGATCAACAAATCCTTTTTTGAACAAGATGCCAGCGACGATCTGGCTGATGGCAGTGCTCTCCTACTGGACCTTTGGCCATCGCCTCTATCACACATGGAGGCTGACACGAGCACTCGAAGGCGATTCAAGCAAGAGGACCGGGGAAGGGCCGCAGCCAACGGTCGCGACGATGACACGACCTGCGATCTCGTGATCGGGCGTGGTCAAAGCAGCACGAATTGGGCAGCACGAATTGGGCAGCACGAATTGGGCAGCACGAATTGGGCAGCACGAATTGGGCAGCACGAATTGTCAGGAAGAGAACGAGGACAAACGCAGACGAGTATGAACGAGATGGTTCGAGAGAGACATGATTCCATGATCTGCCCGTGTTGTGGTCATGCGGGAGAGACCGGGTTGGTTGTCTGCGCGACGTGTGGCGCGCGCCGCGTCGGCCCACCTCTGGCCCCGCCAGATGTCAGACTACCCAGACTGGGTCCGTCCTTTGTGGCGATCACGATCCCCCTACTTGTGATCGCAAGCTTCCTCGTCATCTGGCTTCTTGGGAACGACATGAAGGTTCTGCGGACCCTCATCGTTTGGGCAATCGGCGACGGCACGATGGTTACCCGCGACTGGCTGAGGATCGATCCGCACTTGCCCAACTATCGCGTCTTCAGGTATGACGGATTTCGGCTTGCATTCTATCTCTCAGCCGGATTGATTCCTCTGTCGCTCTTTGGCGTTTGGTTGGCACAACGCGCTCTTCGCTTGGTGAAATCGAATGAGAAGGCGTATGGCGGCCGGCGGCTGTCGCGGCTGTCGTGGGCGCTCTCTCTGGTCCTTTCTATCTCATTTACGCTTGCCTTACTGGCGGCGATTCCGGGAGCCCTCGAGCGCGGCCGTGAAAAACGCGTTGCGGCCACCGGCGCTCAGATGTACGCGCTCCAGGAAACGATGCAACAGTACTACCGCGAGTACGGCACCTATCCTCAGGAACTCTCAGACCTCAACCGCTTCAGCCGGGGACCCCTTCCGCAGACTGACTATTGGGAACGCGGCTTTAGTTACGCGCCAGTCTCCGTCATCGCGTCGAAGGGACACGCCATTGGATGGAGTAACTACAGGCTGGTCTCCGCCGGACCGGACGGGCAGTTCGGCAACGAAGACGACCTGACCATGATCGATGGTGTCATCATCTCGGCGCCGACAGATCCGGACCTCCGCACGGGTTGGCCGGCAGGAGCGAAACCGCGCCAGTGAGCCAGTGAGACTAACCGCAGCGGCAGGTGTTCGAGCCGTGTTGTCTGGCCGGAGCCAGCGACGCACCGGCGGTGACTCAAAGGCGCTACCTTGATCGAGCGTTGAGACTCTCGCCAAAACCGTAAGATTCCATCAATCAGCATTCAATTCCTATGAGAGCCAGCCTCTTATCCCGCCTCATCGACCGTCTTCGCGGACGCGACCCAAACGCGGCCTATGCGGCATGGTTGCTCAATTACGGACGGATTACTGAGGGCCGCGTCATCGACACTCAAAAAGATGATGCCGGCGTCACTGTCTACTACTATTACTACAGGGCCAACGTCAAATATGAGACCTCGGCTCGTCTCAGTACCGGTCAGATCGACCGCGGTGACTGTTACTATGCGCCGGGTGCTAGTGTCACTGTCCGTTTCGATCCGCATCGTCCGGGGCGTTCCCTGCTGCAGTAGCTCTTATGAGCCTTCCCTTCCAACGCGTACTGATTGCGAATCGGGGCGAGATCGCTGTCCGGATTATTCGTGCCTGTCGCGATCTTGGTCTCTCACCGGTCGCGGTCTTTTCGGAAGCCGATCGTCACGCACTGCACGTTCGCCTGGCCGATGAGGCTTACTTCATCGGTGAAGCACCATCTTCTGCCAGCTATCTGGTCATCGACCGGATCATCGAGGCTGCCCACCGGGCGAAGGCGGAAGCAATCCATCCAGGCTATGGCTTTCTCGCCGAGAATGCGAGGTTCGCGCGTAGTGTCAGCGATCAAGGTCTTGTCTTTATTGGCCCATCTCCCGAGAGCATCGCGCTCATGGGCAGCAAGACGAGTGCAAGAGAGATCGCTCTTGGCGCTGGAGCGCCAATCGTCCCCGGGACCGCCGAGACGCTCTCAGACGCGCGCGTCGCGCAGACGACAGCCGCAGAGGTTGGGTATCCGATTATGCTCAAGGCTGCTGCGGGCGGCGGCGGCAAGGGAATGCGCATCGTCCGATCTGCCGAAGAGATCGCGAGCGCCTTTTCGATGGCGCAGGCGGAAGCCGTCTCTTCGTTTGGCGACCCCTCCCTCTACATTGAGAAGCTGATCGAGCGGCCACGTCATATCGAAATTCAGATCATCGCCGACCGTCACGGTAACATCGTTCATCTTGGCGAACGCGAATGCTCGCTCCAACGACGTCACCAGAAGGTCATCGAGGAATGTCCCGCTTCCTTTAACGACCCGGACCTGAGAGAGCGGATGGGGGCAGCGGCGGTCAAAATCGCACAATCGGCCGGTTACTACAGCATTGGCACTCTCGAGTTTCTTGTCGATGCCAGGCGCGACTTCTTCTTCCTCGAGATGAACACGCGTCTACAGGTTGAACACCCGGTGACGGAGATGGTGACCGGCATCGATCTTGTCTGCGAACAGATCCGCATCGCTGCCGGCGAGCCCCTCAGCTTTGGGCAGGACGACGTTCGCTGGAATGGGTCGGCGATCGAGTGTCGCATCTACGCTGAAGATCCCCGCCGCGGGTTTATGCCGTCGCCCGGTCTGATTACGCGACTTATCTCACCGTCAGGACCCGGCATAAGGGATGATAGCGGCGTCTATGAGGGATGGGATGTTCCGATCTTCTACGATCCAATGATCTCAAAGCTCGTGGCCTGGGGTGCGACCCGCGATCAGGCGATTGCTCGTCTCGAGCGCGCACTTGGCGAGTATCACATCGGTGGCATTCGGACGACGATTCCGTTCTTTCAGGAAGTGCTCAGGGACGCCGAGTTCAGACGCGGTCAGATCGACACGGACTTTATCGGGCGTTTTCTGGAGAGAACCGCGAAGCCCGGCATCGAGTCTTCAGCCGGGCGAGAGATGAACGAGGCCGAGCTCGCGGCCGTTTTTGCCGCCGCCACGAGTTTCACCCAGACCGAGCGCGCGCGGCAGGGTCAGCACCCCTTGTCGACGGATTCCCGGTCGACTTCAGTGCGTTCCAATCGCTGGAAGATGGCCGGCCGCGCGGAAACACGGGATCGCAGATGAAACTGGCCCTCGACATCAATGGAGAGCAAATCGAAGTCGATTTTACGACGGCCACGGGAAGCGCGGCGCTGACCGTCAGGGACCAGCACTTTAAAGCGGAGGTGAGCCAGCCGGAAGACGGACTCTTCGTGGTCGCGATCGAGGGACGTATTTATCGGTGCATGGTTGACCGGACACCCGCCGGTGAGATGGAGATTACTGTCAACGGTCGGCGCCTTGCCATTGCGGTCCGTGATCTGAAACACCTCCGCGGAGGCCACGGCAGTGGTGCCACCGGCGATGGACCCGCGAGCCTCGTGGCGCCGATGCCCGGCAAGGTTGTGCGCATCCTCTGTGTCGAAGGGGACGAGGTCACTGCCGGGCAGGGAGTGCTCATCGTCGAAGCGATGAAAATGCAGAATGAAGTGCAGTCCCCGCGTCCGGGAAGAGTCGCGCAGATTCGCGTCAAGGACGGGCAGACCGTCAACTCGGGCGAGGTTCTCGCGATTATCAATTAGCCTTCAGAGTCGTCGCTCGCTCTGTAGGCCACGAAGAATGCCCTTCCCTCGCTGATCGAAAGACCAAACTCGCGTTGAGCATCGTGGGCTGAGATGCGTTCAAAACCCGCACTGCCGAGACCGGCGACGACATCGGATGCGGAATAGTACCGCTGCACCAATGTCAGGTCTCCTCGACGCCAATCGTCTCCCTCGAGAGCGAACATGGTGACATCGTAGTACTTCATCCTTGTTGCAGGATCGTAGCGACTTCGGACGACACAAGCGTGATCATCCTCGACAATATCGAACATCGCCTGACGGTTGCCGGATTCAAACTCATCCTCGGTATTGAGATCAAAGACAAAGATGCCTCCGCCCTTGAGGGCCAGTCGAACGTGACGAAAGACGTCGCCAAGCTCCTCGAGTGTGAGGATATGGTTGAGGCTGTCGAATGTCGAAACAACCGCCGAGAAGCGCTCGGCAACCCGAAACGACCGGGCATCAGCCCTCATCAACTCCGCCGCGGAAGCATTCGCGCCTGCCAGATCGAGCATCGCTTGCGAACCATCAATGCCGGTCACGGAATAGCCGCGCTCGAGCAGGCCGGCGGCAAGTTGCCCCGTTCCGCAGCAGAGGTCGAGAATGCGAGCCCCGGGCTCGAGGTGGGGAAACAGAATGAACTCGAATATCTCGAGCACAGGGCGACTGAACTCGTCACCCCAATGACGGTTGTAGAACCACGCGAAACGATCGTATTCGGAGTAGATGTTCAGACGTCGTCCAACCCTTTCCTTTAGTCGGCCGTCCCGGTCCCCGTTCACTTCTTGAAGGAATACAGCTTGGCCGGTCGGTGCGCTCCGTCGGTCCGTGTTTCATCAAGTTCTCGCAACTGTCCCTCGGCGATGACCTTCTTTCGGAAATTGCGCTTGTCGATTGGTCGTTGAAGGATGATCTCGTAAACGCGCTGCAACTGTGAGAGGGTGAATCGCTTCGGGAGCAGCTCGTAGCCGACCGTGGTCCATTCCAGTTTTTGTCGCAGTCGCCGGACGGCGTAGTCGAGGATCTTGCCGTGATCGAAGGCCAGCGGAGGGGGATCAAAGACGGTCTTCCAGGCGGCATCCGCAGCGTCGGAGGCCGCGACAATCCGTTGTCGCTCGGCATCGACGAGTGCAAAGTAGGCGACGCTGATCACTCTTCCGCGTGGATCACGTTTCGGATCACCGAAGGTATAGAGCTGTTCGAGGTAGACATTTTCGACGCCGACCTCTTCGCTGAGTTCGCGGGCCGCCGCCTCCTCGAGTGATTCGCCCATCTCGACAAAGCCTCCAGGAAGCGCCCACCGAGATCTGAAGGGCCCCTGTTTGCGGCGGATGAGCAGCACGCGAAGATTGTTCTCGGCAATCGTGAAGATGACGAGATCGACCGTCACTGATGGACGAGAATCCGCAGTTGCTTTGCTCATTCGTCTCCTGGAATCATCGCGCCCCGCGGCCGCCGTCGGCACGCCTAGCTTAGTGTGCAACCTACACTAAGCCTGAATAAAGCGTCAAGGTCAACTGGCTTCAGAGGAGTTCGATTTCGAGGTCGTGCACGCTTCTGTGGGTGGAAGTTGTCTCCGAAGGTTGAGAAACGCCAGCCGCAGGACTCGGGGCGGCCGCCAGGGATGGCGGCGGCCGTTGATGCCAGCGAGTGACCTCGCTCAGGGCCTTGATCCTCTGAAGTTCCATGAGATCGTGACCAAGGTCAGGAAGCAGGCGGAATGAGCGCTCAAGCGCGTCAAGCACCAGTTCCGTCGCCCCATCGGGTTGGTCAATGATTCGATAGTAGACCCACAACCCGTCCTTACGGTAGCTAACCAATCCAGCGCGTCTCAAATGGGCCAGATGCCGCGAGATCTTCGGCTGGCTCGCCCCGGTCACCTCAACCATGTCATAGACACACAGCTCCTTTTCGAAATGCAGCAGGTTGAGCAGCCTGATCCGCGTCTCGTCCCCACACGCGCGCATCACCTCCACCAAAGTCTCAACCCGCAAATCTCCTCCCATAGACCCGTAATCTAATCTCTCCGAGAGCATTTGTCAATCTATATATGTCTAGACGTATACATAATTAGCAGGAATATTGAAAGCTGCTATAGTATATTTGTATAGACATATATTACATTAGATGTGTTATGGTGAGGCGGCAGCCGGCAAACGGAAGAAACACCGGCCGAGGGGGGAGGCCGAATCCCACTCGGGCGACCATGAGGGGTGATCTCCGCGGCTTGATATGGCTGTGCTTTTCCCTGGTCACTTTGACCACAACCAACTCTCGATTGGAGGCTCCATGCAAAAGAGGTTTGCCGTCCTGCTCTCTCTTCAAATCCTTCTAATTGCTGTACCCGTGGGTGTTCGAGCGCAGACTCAGATCACATCCGGCGTTATTCAGGGGGTGGTTAGCGATCAGTCGGGCGGGCTTATCCCCGGCACATCGATCGAGGTCAAGAACCTCGAGACCAATCTCGTGAGGACTCTCAGTAGTAATGAGGACGGTCGGTTTGTCTTTCTGCAACTTCCATCAGGCCGCTACAGTCTGACCGTCTCGAAGACCGGCTATGCCACTCTTGTCAACGAGGATCTTCCGCTGACTGTGGGGCAGGCAATCACCCTCAACCTGGTAATGAAGGTTTCGCAGGTGCAGGAGCGGATAACGATCACGGCAGAGCTGACGATCGACACCACCAGGACAGAGTCCAGTTCGACGATCAATGCGACTGCCGTCAGTTCGACGCCCATTCTCGGTCGCAAGTTCGAGGACCTGTTGACGCTGACGCCTGGTGTCAGCGTCGTTCAGGGGCCCGATGGCGATGAGATCAGCTTCGCGGGTCAACGGGGTGTCTTTAATAACATCAGCCTTGACGGAGGCGACTACACCAACGGGTTCTTTGGCGAGCAGGTCGGAGGACAGCGAGCGGCGATCGACATCTCGCTTGAGGCGGTCAAGGAGTTTCAGGTGGTTGCCACGGGCGCCAGCGCCGAGTTTGGCCGCACTGCGGGCGGGGTCATCAACGTCATCACCAAGTCCGGGACGAACGACTTTCGAGGCAGTATTTTTCATTTCCAAAGGCACGAGTCGTTGAGTTCAAACACGTCAGACGGAAAACCCCTGACTGACTTCCATCGGGAGCAGTTTGGCGGGACTCTTGGGGGGCCGATCATCAAAGACCGTGCCTTTCTCTTTGGCGCCTTCGAACAGATCACGGCAAATCTGCAACGCGCCAACCTCAGCGTCCCAATCGGTGCGCCGTGCTCGGTGGCGGCTCCTACGATCCCGGCGAACGAGGCTCTGATCAATGGCAGCGCCGACTGTCAGCGCGTCGCGCTGCTCAACTTCTTTCGCACGACGCGGAATCAGGAGGAAGGCCGTCCGGTTCGTCGCCCTGTCCACAATTCGGCGTTTCTCGGAAAGTTCGACTGGACGGTGACTGAGAACAACCAGTTTGCCCTCTCCTACAATTTCAATCGATCAAACAAGCTCAACGAGACCTTTGACGTGGCGACGTATGGGAACTCAGCAAACGGCACTGAGGGCCCATCGCGGATTCAGGTCCTCAATGGCAATCTCTTCTCGACGCTCTCTCCCAATTTGCTGAACGAGATTCACGTCACCTACGCGCGCGAGAACAGACCACGCGCAGCTAATCAGTCCAATATTCCTGCGGATACAGCCATGGGCTTTGGGACGACATTCCGTTTCGGGAATCCATTCTTCCTCCAGCCTGGAGTTGATGAGCTTTTCCTGCGCTGGCAGATCAAGGACAACATTTCGATTGTTTCGGGAAAACACACGACCAAGGTGGGCTTTGAGTGGATTCATAGCCGCAATACCCAGGTTTTCCGTGGATTCTTCAAAGGAAAGTACATCTTCGACAGCGTCAGCGGTTTCCTGCGTTACTCATCTCCCGCAACGCTCGGACCCGGGTACGGTCCCAACATCTCCGGTTGCTCCAATGGCGCCTACGTTCCCGCGACTAGCGCATGTCCCGCGGGCGCGACAAAAACCGGCGGCCCACTGCTCCTCTTTCTGCAAGGCGCGGGACCGAGTGGGCTGGCAACCGACGCAACCGGCGCCAGCAGCCTCGAGAACGAAGAGCTTGCCGTATTTGCACAGGACAAGTGGCAGGTCAAGCCTCGACTGACACTCAACTATGGCCTGCGATGGGAATCGCAGCTCTTCCCATCTCCGACAGTGCCGCCCGGAACGACTGCCTACGGGAAATTTCTGAGGGATCCACGATTCCCGTCCGATGGGACTTTGCCGGATCAATGGAAGATGTTCCAGCCGCGAGTCGGCTTTGCCTGGGACGTTATCGGAAATGGAAATGCGGTCTTTCGCGCGAGTTGGGGAATCTACAACGCACGCCAGAACATGCTCTCGCAGGTTGGCTCGCTGACGACCAATGGGGTGCAACAGCAGACGATCTATCTCGACTCCAGCATCATCGCCTTGGGCGTCCCAGGTCCGGTATGGCCCAACGTCGTCTCGCCGTCAGCTCTGCCTCCGGGCCAGTTTCCGCTCTTCTCGGGTGTGCGTGTCTTTAGTCGCGACTATGCAAACCCGCGCATCTATACGACCAATGCTGCCTTTGAAGGCAAGCTCATCGGCAGCTCAACCTTCTATATCGATTTCACCCATTCGAAGGGTGTCCACCTGACCCGTTTCCTGAATGTCAACCGCAACAACTTCTTCTCACCGAGCCTGGGTGAGGTGATGGTCACGAGCAGCGTCGGCAAGTCGCTTTATCTCGGTCTCACCGCGGGAGTCAGAAAGCGCTTGACGAGGGGTGTCCAGTTCGAAGCGAACTACGTCCTCTCGAGGGACAGGGACGATGATTCAAACGAGCGTGATCCATTCACCGACCGATCCTTCGACATCAACAACTTGAAGCTGGACTATTCCCTCGCGGACCGCGACATCAGACACAAGTTCAACTTCTATCTCAACGCGGAACTGCCGTGGGGTTTTCAGGTGAGCCCGAGAATCCAGGCGCGAACGGCACAACCGATAACGCCAGCGACTCGAACAGCGACGAATCGCAACTCGCTACGAAAGGACAACGGGTTCTTCTCGCTGGACTTTCGGGTGACACGGCCGATCAAGTTCGGCGATCGATTTGAGATCGTTCCGATAGCTGAGGTCTTCAATACGCTCAACAACACGAACAACATCAACCCGCTGGTGACACCAGGTCTGTTCAACTTCGATGGGTTCCTCAGACAGGGTGTCGGTGATCCACGACAGATGCAGCTGGCCGTTCGCTTCAGCTTCTGAACGGGCGGGCGAGACCGGACACCGAGACGCAGAGGGATTTCTCTGCGTCTCGGCGTCTTCCAGACTCACGAAATCCTGACTGCTTCAATAAAGCCGGCAAGCTTCGATTGATCGAGCTTGCCATCAGTTCGCACTCCACCGCAGACATCAACTCCGAATGGCTCAACCATCCGGATCGCATCTGCAACGTTACCCGCCTTGAGCCCGCCAGCGAGAAAGATCGAGACACCGACAGACTCTCGGATTTGCCGACTCAGCTGCCAGTCGTGTGTCCGGCCGGTGCCACCGAGTTCCTTTATTGGAAGCAACTGATTGCCCGAATCAAGCAGGATCGCGTCGACGTCGGGCGCGACTGCGATCGCTTCTCCCACCGATTCCCGGCCCGTCACATGGATCACCTGGACAAGCCCGACTCCGGGTAGAGCTCGGCGCAGTTCCCTCAGCTCGATCGTCGCTAACCGGTCGACTAGCTGCAGAGTATTGACGCGTGTGTATCGTTGCTGGCTGATGATCACCTCCGCCCGCGTCGAGGATGTCAAAAGGAAGGTCGCGATCGGCGGGGGAATCCACGGGACGATCTCGGCGATCAGGTCCTCGGAGATGACCCCAGGTCCACTCGGCATCTCTGAGACAAAGCCCAACGCCGATGCCCCGTGGCTGATCGCCAGCCGCGCCTCGTCGAGGCTACTGATACAGCAGATCTTGATCTTTGGCATGACCTTCGTCTTTGGCAGACGCGTCGATCGCGTTCTCGGTCAAATGTCCTTTTGTCTGGGGTCCAGCCAATCGCGCAGTCCATCACCGACGAAATTAAAAGCCATGACGGTCAGCATTACGGCGAGGCCGGGAAAGAGCAAAAGGTGCGGCGCAACGCGCAAGTAAGACCGCGCGTCGTTGAGCATCGCTCCCCAGCTCGGCGCCGGGGGTGGGACACCCAGGCCGAGAAAGCTCAAGCTCGCCTCCGAGAGCACGGCGCCGGCCATCCCAAGACTCGCCTGGACAATCATCGGTTGAATGGCATTGGGCAGGATATGTCGAATCAGTATCCGTACGTCGCTGGCGCCGAGCGCGCGGGCCGCGGTCACGTAATCCAGTTCCCTGACCTTGAGGACCTGTCCGCGGATCAGCCGCGCGTAGCCCACCCAGCCGATCACCGAAAGCGCGAAAATGAGGTTGCCGAGGCTTGGCCCGAGAAATGCGACCATCGCGATCGCGAGCAATAGGCTGGGGAAGGCCAGGAAAACGTTGAACAGGAACCCGGAGAGGAATCGATCGATCCATCCACCGTAGAAACCTGAAAACGCACCGATCAGGAGACCGATGGTAGCCGAAATCAAGACGACGGTGACCCCAACTCGCATCGAGATTCTCGCGCCAAAGACGACGCGTGACATGACATCGCGGCCGAGATCATCGAGGCCGAACGGATGCTCGCGCGTCGGTGCCATCCGCTCGTCCGGTGAGAGCCGCGTGTCCGTCGCAAGCTGGGTCCGTGGATCGTACGGGGCGATCAACGGAGCAAAGATCGAGACAGCAAAAAAAAAGCCGATGATGATCAACCCGGTGAGGCCGAGACGACTCATAGATAGTATCCGCTCGCGATCAATCAATCACTCGGTCAATCAATCTTGATGCGAGGATCGAGCAACCGATAGGTAAAATCCGTCAGCAGATTGGCGAGGATATACGTCAGCGCGATCATGAGAATACACCCCTGAACCATCGGATAATCGCGCGCATTGATCGAGTCGACCGTCAATCGGCCCAGCCCGGGCCAGCTGAAGATTGTCTCGGTGATGATCGCCCCAGCAAGCAACACGCCAAACTGCAGACCA
>JANNRD010000249.1:0-13701 GCA_031401095.1 Acidobacteriota bacterium | reverse complement strand
ACAAGATCAAGGTCAAAGAGACCGAGGAGCAGCTCCACAACTATCGCATGGAGAAGCAGGAGCTCGACTTTGGCGATAAGGACACGACGGTACTCGCCAGATTGGCCGGTCTCAATACGATGCTCCTCGAGGCCGAAGACGAACGAAAGAAAGCTCAGGCTGTCTACGAAGCAAGCCGCATGTCGACCGTGCCCGCCGAGCTTCCCGATGTCCAGAAGGACGAGCGGATCATTCATCTCGGCAAGCGTTTGACCGAGCTCAAACAAGAGCAGGCTCAGTTGGCGGTTGAGTACACTTCCGAATGGCCCAAGGTTCGACAGGTCAACGAGCAGGTAAAGCAGGTTGAGAGCGATCTGCAAGCCGCATCTCGTGCGATCGTTGTCGGCATCGAGAATAGTTACCGGACGGCGGTTGCCCGCGAGAATTCGATCCGCGCGGATTTCGTTCGCCAGCGCACAGAAGCCCTGCAAAAGAGCGAAGGGGCAATCACGGCCAAACTACTGCAACAGGACATCGACACGAATCGGACGATGCTCGATAAGCTGCTCGAGAGCCAGAAGCAGATGGAAGTCTCGGCAGCCGGGCTCAAGCACAATATCCGCATCACCGAACAATCTGCCATGCCGCGATTGCCCGTGGCGCCAAAGCGGTTGAACAACATCCTGCTCAGCCTGGCGCTCTCGCTGATCGGCGGGATCGGCCTCGTGCTCTTCCTCGATTACATCAACAACAAGATTGAAACTGTCGAGGATATCGATCGATATCTAAAACTCCCGGCATTGGGTGTGATCCCGATGTTCGAGGGCAACAAGGCGCGAAAGCTGCTTGGCGGGGGCGGCAGCGGCAAAGAACTGGCGACGACGGGGGGGGTCGCGCGTGGCGCGTCGATGATCCTCACCGATGTCGAGGCCACCTCTTCGGTGGCTGAGAGTTATCGTCAACTGCGGACCGCGCTGCTTCTCTCCTCAGCTGGGCACGCGCCCCGGACGCTGCTCTTCACAAGCAGCCAGCCGGCTGAAGGGAAGACGACAACGAGCGTCAATACGGCGATCTCACTGGCGCAGACCGGAGCGGCGGTGCTGATTGTGGATGCGGACCTGAGACGGCCCCGTGTGCACAAGATATTCGGGCTCAAGAACACTGCCGGGCTCTGCAACTTTCTGACGGGTGAAACCGACCTCTCGTCCCTCGTGCAGGTGGCAATGCCGAACCTCTACGTTCTGCCGGTCGGTCCGTTGCCACCCAACCCGGCTGAGCTGCTTGGTTCGGCAAGAATGAAACAGGTCATCGACACGCTCTCGCAGAACTTTGATTATGTGGTCATCGATTCGCCGCCAGTCGCTTCATTTGCCGACAGTTTGATCCTCTCATCGCTGGTCGAAGGCGTGATCATCGTTGTCAAAGGCGGCGTCACGCCGCGCGAGATGGCCCAGCGAACGAGATCCTTGCTGCAGTCCGTTGGCGCCAAGATCCTCGGAGTCGTGGTCAATCAGATCAAACTGCAACCTCACGATTACTATTACTACTCGACCTACTACAGCCGCTACTACTACGGCGAAGGGGACAAGCGCAAGAAGGATGACCGCGAAGATTGAGACTCGCTGGATTCCACCTGAAAGTCGTCACTGCTCCTCACGTCACCTCCCCCGAAGGCCGAGAAACACCGGAAAAGCGTCAGGAAAGTCGCCAAGAAATCGCTGGTTTCAGTCACGGGACACGTGTGAGAAGATAGTCTGTCCGTTTTTGACATTTTGCCGTTTTTGACATTTTAAATGCTGCCTCGACACGAGGTTTCCTTGAGGGTCCCAAATTCGAGGCCGAAGTGTGTCCCGATGGGGCTGACGAGAGTGGAATCGATGGTCGTTCGATCACTATGTGCGGGATTGTAGGAGTCATTTCGCGACGCGCTCCTTCGGAGATCGTCGAAGCGGTTAAAGCGGGCGTCAAGGTACTCGCGCATCGTGGTCCCGATGATGAGGGGATCGAGACGATAGATGCCGGAACCGAAGGCTGGACAACGGTCTTCGGTCATCGCCGGCTCGCCATCCTTGACCTCTCAAGCGCGGGTCACCAGCCGATGCGCGATGTGCGCACCGGAGACTGGATGACCTACAATGGCGAGGTCTTCAACTTTCACGCGATCAGAAGTCATCTCGAAGCTGAGGGTCAGCGGTTCCATACCGGCAGTGACACGGAGGCACTTCTCGCCGGGCTCGGCTCTCACGGGCTGAGTGCGATCGAGGAGTGGCGCGGCATGTTCGCGCTCGGATGGTGGGACTCATCCGAGCGACGGCTGATTCTGGTGCGTGACCGACTTGGGATCAAGCCTCTCTACTATCACTTTGATGGGGAGAGCTTCGTCTTTGCATCTGAGCTGCGAGCGCTGATCGCTACGGGATTGGTGCAACGCCGCCTCTCCCGCACAGCGATCGAGAGCTACCTTGCCTATGGCTCGATCGAGCAGCCGTTAACGATGCTCGAAGGGGTCTACGCTGTACTTCCCGGCCACAGTCTGGTCTTTGAGAATGGGCGGATCAGCTCCGAGCCATACTGGGAGGTGAGGTCTCAATCAATTGCGTCGGGTGCGATCGGACAACGTGAGGCCGATCTCAAAGAGGAGATCGCGGAGTTGCTCACTGAAGCGGTGCGTTTGCGTCTCGTCTCGGATGTTCCAGTCGGGGTTTTTCTGAGCGGTGGAATCGACTCAAGCGCAGTCGTCTCATTGCTTCGTCGCGCGACTTCGGGAGAGATCGATTCATTTTCGGTTTGCTTTAGCGAGCAGGAGTTCAGTGAGCGTCAATACGCCGAACAGATTGCGCAGCGATTCGGAACCAGACAACACACTGTAGTGCTCACCGGGGATGAAGTGCTCCGTAAGTTGCCGCGCGCGCTTGCGTCGATGGATCAGCCTTCAGTTGACGGGATCAATGCGTGGGTGGTGTCCGAGGCAGCGGCGAGTGCCGGTTTGAAGGTTGCCCTCTCAGGTTTGGGAGGCGATGAGGTTTTCGCTGGATACAGCTTCTTCAAGACGATCGCGCGCGATGAGTGGAGACGGAGGCAGGCCCAACGGCTGCCGCGCGGCCTTCGCAATACGGCTGCGGCTGCAGTCGGAGCCGTTTCCACCGGGAATCGTGCGACAAAGCTCAAAGGGCTGTTGCGAAGCGATGATCTCGACGAGCCTTCGGTTCGGCTGCACCGTCGGCTCTTTACTTCAGAACAGAGCGACCGCCTGCTCGTCCCATCCGGGTTCTCGCTTCAGCACGAGAGCGATCGCGAGCTACTTTCAGGCTGGAATGCGCGTCAACTGGGAAATTGCGTTGACGCGGATGCTATCAATCAGGCGTCAGCGCTCGAACTTGGTGGCTACATGTGCAATACCCTGCTCCGCGATACCGATACGATGAGCATGGCGCATAGTCTTGAGGTTCGCGTGCCGTTGATCGATCACGTACTAGTCGAGCGGATGCTCAGTGTTCCCGGGGAGTCAAAGCTCCGACCGGATGAACCGAAATGGTTGCTCGTCGATGCGGTTGGAGATCTGCCGCGTGAGATTGTCGATCGACCGAAACGCGGCTTTGAGCTTCCATTCAAGCACTGGCTTTTGGGTCCCCTGAGGGAAGAGGTCGAGTCTTCATTGTTGGCGTCGCGACTCGGAGACGTCTTGAGACCTGGTGCTGTGCGAGCCCTCTGGGATGATTTTGCCGAGGAGCGCGTCTCCTGGTCGCGTGTCTGGAGCCTCTTTACCCTCGACTCGTGGTGCCGGACCAACCTATGAGCTCCCCGAGCAGGATGGAGAGAACTGAGCAGACAGTACCGCATCTTGTCATCGAACCGACACGTTCCTGGGTTGCACTCAACCTCCGAGATCTGTGGAGCTATCGCGAGCTACTCTATTTCCTCACCTGGCGCGACGTTCGTGTCCGCTACAAGCAGACGTTGCTGGGAGCGGGATGGGCGGTTATGCAGCCGCTCTTCACGATGATTGTCTTTACGATCATCTTCGGGAAGTTTGCGAAGATGCCGTCGGATGGCATTCCATACCCGCTTTTCGCCTACTCGGTCCTCATGCCGTGGACCTTCTTTGCGAATGCGCTGACAACATCGAGCAACAGTCTGGTGGTCAGCTCGGGGTTGATCACAAAAGTCTATTTCCCGCGGCTGATAATGCCTGCTGCGGCAGTCCTCGCGGGTCTCGTCGATCTTGCGTTCTCCTTTGTTCTTCTGGTCGGGCTCATGATCTGGTACCGCGTTCCGTTGACGGCGAATGTCGTCATTCTGCCGGTGCTCATGATCCTGCTGATCGCGCTCGCGCTGGGTGTTGGGACCTGGCTGGCAGCGCTGCACGTCAGGTTTCGCGATGTCCGCTACATTGTGCCGTTTCTGATCCAGTTCTGGATGTATGCAACGCCGATCATCTACCCGGCGAGTATTGTTCCGCAGCGCTTCCGTGCGGTGTACGAGCTCAACCCGCTGGTCGGGATCATCGAGGGCTTCCGTGTTGCTCTGCTCTCGGGTTTGAATGGGGCTCAGTTTGGTTGGAGGGCGCTGGCGATCGCGGCGGTCATGACAGCAGGTGCGCTGGTGTATGCGATGTACGATTTTCGGAGGATGGAGCGGGGTTTTGCAGATGTTATTTGAAACGCAAAGGCTTGCTCGCTTCCATTTGCGACTTTGCGCATTTGCGTCTTTGCGTTCTCCTCCGATCTAAAATGGAAGTTCCTTTTGCCATCAAAGCCGACAATCTCGGAAAGCGCTACATTCTCAACCAGCGTCATTCGGGACAGCGGGCACTGCGGGATGCGCTGCTCAATTTTGGGTCAAGAGCTTCCAGGCAAAGCTCAATTGATGAGTTGTGGGCGCTCCGCGACGTCAGTTTCAGGGTTGAACCGGGCGAAGTCGTTGGCATCATCGGACGAAATGGGGCGGGGAAATCAACGCTTCTCAAAGTCCTCTCGCGGATTACCGAGCCGACCACCGGCCGCGTCGAGATCTATGGCCGCGTTGGAAGCCTGCTTGAAGTTGGAACCGGCTTTCATCCCGAACTGAGTGGCCGTGAGAACATCTTCCTCAATGGCGCAATCCTCGGTATGCGTCGGGCCGAGATCATCAAACGGTTTGATGAGATGATCGCTTTTGCCGGAGTCGAGCGGTTTGTCGATACTCCGGTAAAGCGGTACTCGAGTGGCATGTTCCTGCGGCTGGCCTTTGCCGTTGCAGCCCACCTCGATCCCGAGATCCTGATTGTCGATGAGGTGCTCGCTGTCGGCGACGCTGCCTTTCAGCAGAAGTGTCTCAATAAGATGGGCGACGTCGCGCGGGCCGGACGCACGGTGCTCTTCGTGAGCCACAACATGCCAGCGATCAAGCACCTCTGCCAGCGTGCAATCGTGCTCTCGTCCGGCTCCGTCGCTTTCGATGGCTCAGCGGATAACGCTGTCGGTGTCTACCTTTCGACGACGCTCGGGTCAGCCGATCGGGCAAACGTCGGGCTGAGGCTCGTCAATCAGACGCCAGACAAAGAGCGATTATTTGAAGTGACCGAGATTGAGGTGCTGAACGAGAAGGGGGAGCTCAAACCAGCGCTCTCGACTGGCGATTACGCACGCTTTCGCATCTCGTGGCGCGCAAATGAGGCCGTCCGCAATGCCGGCGTGGAGCTTGGCGTTTATACGCTTGAAGGAGTGCCGCTGATTCAGTATTCCACGCGACCCGTGACCCGGGTCGATGTCAGTATCAACGCAGGTGAGAACGCGATCGAGTGCGAGTTTCCCCAGTTTCCATTGGCGGCCGGACAGTACTACCTTTCGGTGGGTCTGACACGTCCCATGCTCGAATGGCTTTACCGCGATGACCAGTTCGCACTCTTGACGGTCGAGCCGGGAGATGTCTTCGCGAGTGGGACGCCGGTCGTCTCCTCGCGCGCCCTGCTTGTTGTCCCGCACCGTTGGTTGAGCGTCGATGGTCAGAAAGGTGTGGATGCCTGAAAACCAGCCGCTGGTGAGCATCGTCACAGCGTCGTACAACAGCTGCGACTATATTGAGAAGGCGATCCTCAGCGTTGCTGCGCAGGACTATCCGAAGATCGAGCATATTATTATCGATGGCGGCTCCAAGGATGGCACGCTTGCTGTGCTGCGCCGATACGATGGACAAGTCACCTGGATTTCGGAGCCGGACCGGGGCCAATCACACGCGCTGAACAAGGGCTGGACACGCGCGCGAGGGCAGATTCTCGGGTGGCTTGACGCTGACAATGTGTACGAGCCAACGGCAGTGAGCGAGGCTGTCGAGATTCTCTCAAGAGAGCCTCAAGCAGGAATGGTTTACGCGGGCGTCCGGGATGTCGATGAGACAGGAAATGTTGTGCGTGAATACATGCCCCCGGAGTTTTCGTTGCGCGGATTTCTCCTTTTTCGGGAGTTCAACTTCATCCCGCCATCGTCAGTCTTCATGAGGCGTGAGGCACTTGATCACGCTGGTCTACTCGATCTGGAACTGCACTTCACCATGGATTTTGATCTCTGGTTGCGTCTTGGTCTGGTGACAGAGATTATTCGCGCTCCTCGCTTCTGGTCGCGCTTTCTCCTCCGCGACACGTCCAAGACCGGAAGTCAGATGGACCGTTTCGGTTGGGACATTCTGCAGGTCACCGAGAAGTTCTTGAGGCGGCCCGACCTACCCGAGGATGTACGTCGTGCGGAGAGAAGCATTCGGTCACGGCTGCTTGAGCACGCGGCTGATCGAATTGTGACAAACGACTTCGCTGAGGGCCGGGGACTCTACCGGCGCGCGCTGACCGTATCTCCGTTAACCGCGCCCGCGCGTTTGTGGCGTAAGGTGGCGTATTTCTATTACCGCGATTCGCTTCTTGGACGAAGCTATCGCGGCCTGAAGACGAGGCTCAAACCCGTCATCTGATCAATCGAGTTTTGTGAAGATTCTGATCGTCGCATCTTGGTTTCCGGATGTCGAGTCGCCGTTCTCCGGAGTCTTCATCGCCGAACAGGCTCGCGCGTTGTCCGCCTCGCACGAGGTGACTGTCCTTGCACCTGTCGTCCTTCCCGCAGGTTCGTCGCGAGAGCGCAAGGTCGAAGAGAGGGATGGCTACAAGTTGATTCGCGCCGGCCTTCCGGCCCGCAATGTCGTCCACCATCTCGACTACGCTCGCGCGATTGTTGCGGAGATCAGGTCAACCGCATGCGATGTTGTCCACGCCCACGTGACGCTACCTGCAGGGTTCGCTGCGGTGCTTGCGGGGCGATGGACGCGCTGTCCGGTGGTCATCACGGAGCATCGCGGCCCGTTTGCTGCGCTCGTAGAGACACGACGGGATCGGCTCAAAGTGCGATTCGCGCTTGAGCGCGCTGATGAAGTGATCGCGGTCAGCAGCTCGCTTGCCCGCGAGATGGCATCCCATGGAGTCAGACGCGCAATCAGTATTGTTCCGAATGTCGTCGATACATCGCGATTTGCCTCGGCGCCAACGACGCGACAACCGGGCGATCCGTGCAAGCTCCTCTTCGCGGGAATTCTTCGCGATCACAACAAGAACCTGCCGCTGTTGCTGCGGGCATTTTCGCGCCTGGTCAGAGCGAAACCGCAGTATCGACTGACAATCGTCGGCGAAGGGGAGGTCCGGAAGGAGTGCGAGGATCTGGCGCGGCGGTTGGGTGTTAGCGAAGAGTGCGTCTTTCGTGGCGCGATTGGGCCGGATGAAATGGCGAAGGAGATGGCGGCGTCAGATCTGTTTGTGCTTCCGAGCCGTGCCGAAACCTTCGGCATCGTTGCAGCCGAAGCGATGAGCGTCGGGCGGCCCGTCGTCGCGACGCGCTGCGGCGGACCCGAAGACATCGTCACGGATGCTACTGGGGTGCTCGTGCCGGTTGACGACGAGGAGGCGCTGGCAGATGCAATCGCGAACGTCTGTGAGAGACTTGATGCGTTTCCGGCAGAGCGGCTTTCCGCATACGCGCGGAGCAGATTCGGCTTCGAGCCGGTAGCGACACAGTTGACGGAGATTTATCAGCAGATCAGTCAGCCACGGACGCGGTCGCGTCGCGCGGCTCTTATCATATGAAGATTCTCGGAATTCACGACGGACACAATGCGGCGGCCTGTTTGCTTGAGGATGGCCAGATTCGCATGGCAATTCAGGAAGAGCGGCTAACGCGGGAAAAGAACTTCGCCGGGTTCCCGGCGAGGGCGATCGAACTCATCCTTGACGAATGCCGAGTGACGCTCGACGAGATAGACCGCTTTGCCGTTGTCGGGCGCGAGATGCCCGACCAGAACACAAAGCAAAGCCGCATCTCGCTTTATCGCGAAGTTGGCCGACCTGGCTTTCTGGAGCGACAAAGGCAAGTGCAGCGGCGGCAGGACCTCTACGACACAGCGGTTCCGCCCCGCCTGCGGCGAACCATCAAGTCTGCGCTCGGACGTGAGACAGAGCTTTCCGGAGAAGGCCGGCTTGGTCAGGTGGTGGGTTTCGGTATTCCGGAGGACAGGATCGAGGTCGTCGAGCATCACCGAGCGCATGCTGCATCAGCCTATTTCGGGCTGGGCAACTACGACCGCGACATTCTGGTTCTGACGAACGATGGAGAAGGAGATGAACTCTGTGCGACGGTCAGCATTGGCCACAATGGCCGGCTTCGCCGGATCGGTGCGGTGCCTCGGACCGAGTCCATCGGCAATCTCTATGCGGTCGTCACATTTCTGCTTGGCATGGTTCCGCTTGAGCACGAATACAAACTTATGGGGATGGCGCCGTATGCGGACGAAAAGCGGGTTGTGGAGGTCGCGGCAAAACTGAAGCGCCTCTTTACGTTTGAGGGTGCGCCGGTCTACGGCTGGAAGCGTGCTGAGGGAACACCGGATCTATTTTACAGTTACAGTCTCTTGCGAGATATCTTCGAGTTCGACAGGTTCGACTCGATCTGCGGTGGCCTGCAGCGATTCACCGAAGAGATCTTGCTGCAATGGGTCAGGAACTGTATAGCGGCGACTGGCATTCGCCATCTCGCGTTAGGCGGGGGTGTCTTCATGAACGTCAAACTGAACAAGGCGATCATGGAGTTGCCGGAGGTGGACGATCTCTTCGTCTTCCCGTCGTGCGGTGACGAAACAAATATCTTTGGCGCGAGTTGGCTGATCGCCGCTGAGAAGCACGGTCACGAAACAATCAGACCGCTTGGCGAGTTTTATCTTGGAAAGAGCTTTGACAACGCTAACGTCAGGGCGGCGATCGATGCCTGCAGCTTCAGCCAGGCGGTAACCACCGAGTTTCACGATGAGATCGAGACGCGGATCGCTGAGCTTCTGACGCGGGGGGAAGTCGTCGCACGGTTCTGCGGGCGGGAGGAGTTTGGCGCAAGAGCGCTCGGGAATCGCTCGATACTTGCCGACCCGTCAAATGGTGATGTCGTCAAGATCATCAACAGTATGATCAAGTGCCGTGACTTCTGGATGCCTTTCGCGACCTCGATGACTGACAAACAGGCCGCCAAGTGTCTTGTCAACCCAAAGGGAATTCGCTCGCCATATATGATCCTGACTTTCGATACTACCGATTGCATCCGAGACCTCAAAGCCGGTGCGCATCCGTACGATCTGACAGTCAGGCCACAAGTGGTCGAACGTCACTGGAATCCAGGGTACTACCGGTTGATTGAAGAGTTCGAGCGTCTCTCGGGCAAACACGGTGGTGTGCTCAATACATCATTCAACCTGCACGGCCACCCGCTGGTCAGCTCACCAGGTGACGCGCTGGATGTCTTCGAACGCTCGGGTTTGAAGTACCTTGCGATCGAGAACTACCTCCTTTCGAAAAATTGAAAAGAGACAACGGAACATACGGAATAAACGGAAGAGACGGAAAGAACCAGGGGTTGGATCTTCATTTGGGGTTGTTTCCGTCCTTTGCGTCGCCTGGCAAATAGATGTGCGGGATTTGCGGGATCATCAGTCTGCAGGGAGACCCGGTCGGTGAGGATGCGCTGTGGCGCATGACGCGACGTCTCGATCATCGTGGCCCCGACGATCGCGGAGTTGAAGTCTTTGGCGATGCCGGGTTTGGACACACACGCCTCTCGATCATCGATCTCTCCCCAGCCGGCCATCAGCCAATGTCCAACGGAGACGAGTCCGCGTGGATCACCTACAACGGCGAACTCTATAACTACCGGTCCCTGCGAGCCGAACTCGAGGACCGCTACACCTTCCGCTCGCAAACAGACACCGAAGTCATCCTCCACGCTTATGAGGAATGGGGTGAGGACTGCGTCAGGCGCTTCAATGGCATCTTCGCATTTGCAATTTACGATGTTAGGAAGCGAAGGGTCTTTGCCGCTCGTGACCAGATCGGAGTTAAGCCGTTCTACTATGTCGCAGACGGGCGGCGCGTGGTCTTCGCATCCGAGGTAAAGGCTCTCTACGCTCTGGATCTCGTCCCGCGTGTCGCGAAGGAGAACGTCGCGGAATACCTCATGTATGGCTGGCTCGCGGACAGCCGCACGTTGTTTGAAGGAGTCAGATCGCTCGAACCCGGACACTGGCTGACCGTCTCCATTGATGAGCGGCCGCAGATTGTCACGTCCTGCTACTATCGTCCTGCTCGACTGGTTTCGCCCGATGAGTATCACCGCTGGGATGCGACGCGCGTCGAGGATGTGATTGAACACTGTGGGACGCTGCTTGAAACGTGCGTCCGCGAGCAGATGATCAGCGATGTTCCCGTGGGGACACTCTGTAGCGGCGGAGTCGATTCAAGTCTCGTGACAGCACTGGCCCTCAAGCACAACCCGCAGGTCAAGATCTTCAATGTCAGCCTCAGCGACAACGCAGAGCTGAACGAAGAGCGTTATGCACAGGCTGTCGCGCGGCATCTCGGGATCGAGATCAACTACTACCACCTGGACCGGCAGAGATTTCGCGAAGCCCTCGTTGACTCGATCTACCACGCAGATTTTCCGCTCTACAATCTGAATGCGGTACCTGTCTACTACGTCAGCCGCCTGGCGCGTGAGCAGGGAATCAAGGTTCTGCTCGCGGGGGAAGGTGGGGATGAGCTCTTCGGAGGATACTCGTGGCGCTACGATCGGCTGCACCGAAATGTCCTTCACCGGCGCCGCTACGGTAAGTGGCTCGCCCGGATTCTCAACCGTGGGGCTGACCTCGCGTATCTCACGAGAGACGATCTATTTCTTCATCATTTCCGCACGACTACCAACGACGTCGCTGGCGCTCTGAACTTTGCTTCTGGATTCTTTGGGCGAGGTGCGCGGTTTCAGGAGAGCCTTGACGCGTATTCGTTCCTTCCAAAACCGGAAGAGCAGTACGCCCAGGCTGCGATGCTCACCGATGTGCGCGAGTACCTCGAACATCTGCTCAATCGCGAAGACAAGAGCACAATGCAGGCGTCGGTCGAGTGTCGGGTTCCGCTGCTCGATCCTCGCGTCGTGCAATTCGCGCTCAATCTCCCATATCGATTCAAGGTTAAGGGCGGCGAAGGCAAATGGATCATCAAGAAGATAGCCGAGCGGCACCTGCCTCGAGAAGTGATCTACCGTCGCAAGGTCGGCTTCAATCTACCAGCGCGTCAGTATCTCAACTACTCGGAAGCGATATTTCGAGACGGGTTCTGGGCCAACACCTTTGGGATTCAACCTGAGACTATTGCCAGGGAAACGATGAGTGCCAACGGCTCCTTCTGGTATGCATTTCTCGTCACCGAAATCTGGGGCCGGCTTTTTATTGACGGCCAAAAGCCGGAAGAGATCAATGGGATTCTGGATTGTGGGTTTTAGATTTTGGATTGGGGAGTCGGAGTTCACATTTGAAATCCGGGACTATGCCGGCTCACTGCAGAATCCAGGAATCATTCCAGACTTTTGACTTCTCCGCAGCTCTCCGCGAGCCAAAATCTGGAATCCACAATCCAAAAGCGGATTGGTTGGAGTGACATATTCAGCGAACCGCACTCGTCATCAGCTACTACTTCCCACCGGCTGGCGGACCCGGGGTTCAACGCGTTGCGAAGCATGTCAAATTTCTTCGGGAGTTTGGGTACGAGCCGATCGTCATAACCGCGACGGTTGAGGACTATCGCGGCCCGTCGGAACTTCAGATGCCGATCGACCAGTCGTTGGTATCCGAGATCCCCGAGGGCGTCGAAGTTCGTCGGATTCCCTCGCGCCAGCCCTTCCGCCTGCTTGGATGGCTGCGGCGGATGAGACTCGACTTTCTGCGTGAGTTCCTCTTCGTGCCCGACACGGCGCTGAGCTGGATCAGGCCGGTGGTTCGAGCGGCGCGAGAGATAGCAGCACGGCGCGAGATCGATGTCATCTACACTTCGGTCAAGCCACACAGCGTCGCTTTCATTGGCTGGCTGCTGAGGCGAGCACTGGGGAAACCCTGGGTGATCGATTTCAGGGATCCGTGGACGCAGTATTTTCTTGCGGCCTTTCCCTCAAGGTTGCACTTCTGGATCGAACAGCGACTCGAGCGGTTTCTCTTACGGCGCGCCGATCACATCGTCACGATCACACCGACAGCGAGAGAGAATCTGCTCGAGTGGTGTCAGTTTCTCTCGCCAGAGAAAGTGAGCTGTATCACCAACGGCTACGATGAAGGCGAGTTTGCTGCTGACGCGCACCCGCGTGCTGCTTCAAATGGATCTTTTCAGCTTGTCTATGCAGGTGTCTTCTGCGGTGCGCCGCCGGGTGGTGAGACGAGATCGCTGAGCTTGACAGAGAGACTCTGGCGCGGCTTGAGGAAGCGTCTATCGTATACGCCGCGCCGGTTTGACCGCCTGACGCATTCACCAAAGTTTCTCCTCGATGCTCTCAGTCAGCTGTTGACAGAGAAGCCAGAGCTGCGTGGTCGAATCAGGCTCCTTCACATTGGGCCGTTTGATCGGGCGAACGATCGATACGCTCGCGAGCTTGGGCTGGACGGCGTGATCGAAGCACCAGGGTACGTCCCGCATGACGAGGCTGTCGCATTGGTGAGCGGTGCTGACGCGCTCTTCTTCTGCCTCGCAGACTCACCCAATGGTGAACGAAATGATTGTGTCCCACAGAAGGTCTATGAGTATCTTGGGTCGCGACGCCCAGTGCTCGCGCTCGCGCCCGAAGGCGATGCCCGTGACTTCTTTGCGCTGGCAGGCACGGCAGTGGTTTGCCAACCGCGGAATATCGCAGAGATCAAGGCGGGAGTGCTCGCGCTCAGTGAGGGCACATTCCGCCTGGCGCCGAATGAAGAGTTGATTCGCACATTCCGGCGTCGAAATCTCACGGAACAACTCGCCCGAGTGTTCGATCGGGTGACGGCGAGTGAGCCATGAAGCCAAAGGTCGCGGTCATCGTCCTCAACTACCAGGGGCGACGCTGGCTCGAAGTCTGCTTTTCGAAGCTCTTCGAGACAGAGTACGAGAGCTTTCAACCGATTCTCGTCGACAACGCGTCAACGGATGGCAGCGTTGAGTTAGTGCGGGAGAAGTTTCCTTCGCTCGAAATAATTCTCAATCAGGAGAACTGTGGTTTCGCAGAGGGGAACAACATTGGGATTCGGAGGGCCCTAACCTCGGGGGCCGACTACGTCGTGCTTCTCAACCCGGACACGAGAGTAACGCCGCAATGGCTCGGCGATCTCGTCTCACCACCCGGCGGCGCACCGCAGAAGACACCTGCATAGACAAGCTGA
>JANNRD010000248.1:0-4886 GCA_031401095.1 Acidobacteriota bacterium | reverse complement strand
GGCAAGGGAACCGGGGCCGCGCTCCTCATGTCCTCGGTTCACGCGGCCGTCAGGGCGCAGACGACGACGCGCCTCTCTGCCAGCGAGGTGGTCAGTGAAGTAAATATCTATATCTACGACAACACGCCGTCAAATCGCTACGTGACGCTCTTCTACAGCGAGCTGGATGCGAAAACTCACGAGCTGACCTATATCAATGCCGGGCACAATCCACCGATGCTCGTCAGAGCCAGTGGTGAAGTGACGCAGCTCGATATCGGTGGTTTTCCGGTCGGGATTACGCCTGACGGTGAATACCGCGAGGGCTGGGTACAGCTTTTGCCGGGAGACGTTCTGGTGATCTATTCCGATGGTGCGAGTGAGAGCGTTAATGAACAGGACGAAGAATTTGGCGAAGGGCGGATGATCGAGATTGTCCAAAAGAATCGAGGTCGTACAGCCGCGGGAATTCGCGACAAGATCGATGAGGCACTGACCCAGTTTGTGGGGAAGGCGAAGACGGTCGATGACCTGACACTAGTGATCCTCAAACGAAAGAGCGAAGAATAGCGGGGTGCGGACTGGTCGCAGAGTTGATGGGCGCACTTCGAGATCTCATTCTGATTCCCGTTCTCTCACTTCTGCCATGCGCTCTTTGGCTGTGGTACTTTGCCAGTCAGAGCCGCTACAAGAAGCCCGCACCAAAAGTCATCGGTCTGACCTTTCTTTGCGGGGCACTCGCGACCATTCCTGCGTTCTTCATCAGCTTTGGCGGCCAGACCCTCGTGGGTTCGGTTCTTGGCCGCAATCAATGGACCCACCTCGTTGTCCTCTGTCTCGTTGTCGCGCCAATCGAAGAACTGCTCAAGCTGCTTGTCGTTTACGCCTATCCGTACCGTCGCCCCGAGTTTGATGAGCCACTTGATGGCGTCGTCTACAGCGCCTCGGCGGCCCTCGGCTTTGCCGCGGTCGAGAATCTCATTTACTTTACGCAGACGAGCCCGCTGCTCGTGCTGCTGCGCGGACCACTGACCAACCCGGGGCACGCGCTTTTCTCGGCGGTGTGGGGGCTTAGTCTGAGCCGGGCGAAGGCCGCGCCCAACCTTGCCAAGACCCGGTTTTCGATCATCGCGCGTGGATGGTTGGTAGCGACGATTCTTCACGCGACCTTCGATCTCCTGCTCCTCGCGACGGCCGAGCAGCATCTTGTCCTCTTTGGCCTCCTGGCCGGTGCGATGATTGCGCTCTTCTTCTGGGTGCGGTCACGCATCCACTTCTACCGCGATGCCTCGCCGCATCGCGAAGGCACAATGATGGTGCAGACACGTGTCTTCTGTCAGGAGTGTGGGTCGAAGGGTGTCGCCGGAGTGCTCTGCGAGGGCTGCGGAAAAATGCTACCCGAACCCGAGGAGATGGTCTTGTGTCCGCTCTGCACGACGCAGCAGCGGCCGGGCGCCAAGTTCTGCGCACGATGCGGAGGCAACATGCGCCAAGCCGTGGTCGAGAATCTTGATGCGCGACCGCACTTCGCCGTCATCGCGCCCGGTGGCGAAGAGCGGATTGCCTACGTCCTCAATCGCAACGAGATTCGGATCGGCCGAACCCTCAACAACCAGTTCGTTGTCGAGCATCCTTCGGTTTCAAAACGGCACGCGAAGATAGTTGTCGAAGCAAGCGACTACGCGCTTCACGATCTCGGCAGCATCAATGGGACCTTCGTTAATGGCCGAAGAATCACGACTGCCAGGCTCGAAGACGGATGCGAGGTTCGCTTTGGACACGCGAGCTTTGTCTATCGCGCTCCTCACACATAGTAGCGGACCAGCCATTCGGCTACACAGACAGGTTTGTCACCGCCATCGCGCTCTGCAGTGATCGCCCACGAAGCCTGCAGGCCACCTGGAATATCCTCAAGTGACTGTAGTTTGATGCGCGCACGGACCATTGAGCCGGAGAGCACCGGGGCAGGGAAGCGGACACGGTTGAGCCCATAGTTGATCGCCAGCTTCAGACCGCCCCGAAATCCGATCGCCTGCGACATGAGGCAACTGAGCAGCGACAGGGTCAGGAAGCCATGAGCAATGGTGGTTCCATACGGAGACTCAGCCTGGGCACGATCGACGTCGACGTGAATCCACTGATGATCTCCGGTCGCGTCGGCAAACTGGTTGATCCGTTCCTGGGCGACTTCAAGCCAGTCGGTGACTGCGATCTCCTGGCCGACAACCTCGCGCAGTTCATTGGGAGTTTCAAAATCTCTTCTAGACATACAGAAAACTTAGCGCAAAGACAGCGATAAGCCAAGACCCGCGGGATGTCTGAGGGAGAATGGGGAGATTGCCTTCTTCGGTCGCGTGCGCGCCCCATGAATGATGAGGATCAGAGAAGGTGGCGGAGGGCTCGGGTCTTGGTCTTTGACTGGTCTCGCCTCAGACCGTCGCGTCGACATTTGCCCGAACCGGATGCTTCATGACGAGCCTGATTTCGCGAATGCGATGGCGATCGGATTTCTCGACGGTGAACAGGGCGTCGCCGTATTCGACGCGGTCTCCCTGGGAGAGCACGCGGCCGGCCTGGGTCATGAGAAATCCAGCGAGCGTGTGATAAACGCCCTCTTCGGGTAAGCCAAGCCCCAACCGGCGATTTGCGGATCGCACGGGCAGGATACCTTCGAGCAGATAGCTCCCATCAGGGAGTTTCTGGACCATACTCTCGCCCTCATCGTCAAATTCGTCCTCGATCTCACCGACGATCTCTTCGAGGAGGTCCTCGATCGTGATTATCCCCTCGAACCCGCCGTGTTCGTCGGTGACAATGGCAAAGTGAAAGCGCGCTTCCTGCATCTTTCTGAGGACCGAATCGAGTCGCATCGTATCCGGTACAAAGTTGATCGGGTGCATGACTCTTTCGAGATGGAAGTCCGCGCGATTGTGCCAGAAGCCCAGAACTTCCTTACTGTGGATGATGCCGACGATATTGTCGGGAGTCTCGTGATAGACGGGAAGTCTGGAATAACCGCTTTCGTGGATGCGTTGGACGATTTCATCAAGGGGCGCAGTATCGCTGACCGCTTCGACCGAAGTACGCGGCACCATGGCTGCCCTCGCTGAGAGTCCCGAGAACTCGAGTGCGCGTGCGAGGATTGCCTGTTGAGACGGCTTGATCTGCCCGCCTTGCTGGCTGAGGTCAATGACGTGATGCAGTTCCTCGGTGGTGTAAACGGCTGCGTGCTGGGCGTTGGCTTCAAGACCAATCAATCGAACGATGATATTGCCGCAACTGTTGAGCACCCAGATCGGGGCGTTGAAGATGCGGTGGAAGATGATCATCGGCTGCGCCACGGCGAGTGCCACCGCCTCTGCTCGCTGCAGCGCGAGGGTCTTCGGGACGAGCTCACCGAGAACGATGTGCAGGAAAGTGATCAGCCCGAAGGCGATCGCGATTGCGAGGGTGTGAGCAGCTGCGGTCGCTGCCACGCCCGGCAGTATCTTCAGGATAATTGGCTCGAAGAGGTGAGCGAGAGTGCTCTCGCCGACCCAGCCCAGACCGAGGCTTGCAATGGTAATCCCGAGCTGTGTTGCTGAGATGTAGGCATCGAGTTGATGGAGCACGCCGAGTAATCGCTGGGCCCTCTTGTTACCTGAAGCAGCAAGAGTCGCAATTCGGGAGCGGCGGACGCCGACTAGTGCGAACTCTGCCGCGACAAAGAAACCATTCGCCAGCACGAGCACCAGAGCGAAGCCGACCCGGAACCCGTAGCCCATAAGTGTTCCACCAGAGTCCATTTGATGCGGGAGTATAGCACAGCCGACGACGGCGAGGATTGAAGGAGGATTCTCGATTTTGGATTTTCGATTGAGGAACAGAGGTCGCCAATCCCCAATCGGCAATCAGAAGACAAAATTGAAAACCCCTTCTCGTTGTCTTCTTGAGCCATGAGCGGCATCATAGTAGTATCTGCGCATCCCTCCCGCATCTCTTTGCAGTGTCGGAGAGTAACCGCTACCAGTCAACAGAAGGAGAATCGATGACATTAGATGCACCAATTCGCCGTGTGCTCTTGGCCGCGACGCTGATCGCGGTCTTCGCCGCGGGTATGATCGTTGGCCAGAACAAGTACGGACAGCCAAAATCAGTTATTCACCTTGTCACGCTCAAGTGGAAGGCAGACTCAACGGCTGCGCAGCAGCAACAAGCGATTAATGGAATCAAGGGGATGGCGGAGAAAATCCCCGGGATCAAAAACATCTGGATCAAGCCAATCCGAGTTCAACCTCAGGGGAACCAGGCGAACTTTGCGATTGAGTTTGAAAGCGAGGCGGCCGCCAAGGTGTACGCGGATCATCCGGCCCATACCGAGTGGAACAAGATTTACCTCGAAGCTCGCGAGGAGAGTTACTCGAATCAAGTCACCAATTAATCTGGAGTTAACCGGGGGCCCAACCTCTTTCCAATGAGCATCAAACCAGCCGCTGCGCGGGAAACGCAGGTCGCCGCTGAACTCAAGACCGGGACCATTGCCCGGGTTTTCCGGGCGTTTGGTTATCGGGATTTTCGCCTACTCTGGTTTGGTGCATTCACCTCCAGCTCTGGAACGTGGTTACAGCAGACTGCGCAGAGTTGGCTGCTCTTCGAGCTGACGCGCAAGGAGTTCTACCTTGCGCTTGACAGCTTCCTCATGACCGCGCCGATCCTGCTCTTCTCTTTGATTGGCGGGGTCATCGCTGACCGTGTCGATCGACGTCGCATCCTCCTCGCTTCGCAATTCCTCCAACTGACTTTTGCCTTTACGCTCGCGGGCATGACGGCCTTTGGGGCACGCCACGGGATTCTGATCGCGGGCATTCTGACGATTTCCTTTCTGACAGGCTGCGCGCAGGCCTTTGGCGGGCCTGCTTACCAGGCCC
>JANNRD010000247.1:0-8432 GCA_031401095.1 Acidobacteriota bacterium | reverse complement strand
CCGCCATTAACGCTGAACGCAAAATCGCCGCGCGCGGTGCCCGCTGATCCTTGAGCCGCTGGTGCAACGCCTGGAACCAGAAGTCCGAGCTCCAGAAAGTTTCGCCCGTCAAGCGGCAAGCCCGAGACTTGCGGATTCTCGATGACCGTCCCGAGGGAAGATGAATCCTTTTTGAGTGCTGCCCTTGACGCTTCGATGGCAACCTCGTCTCTCAAGGTGCCCACCTCAAGTGAAAGATCAACGCGCAGCTCCTGGTTAACTTCAAGGGTCACCCTGCTGACCGTCCTTTTGAAGCCGGTTTGCTCGACCTCGAGGCGATATCTCCCTGGAGGCAGCAGCGTCAACGCGTAGCCGCCCCTCGAGCCCGCGACAACCTCGCGTCGTTCGTTGGTCTCTTCCCGGTTGAGAGTCACTTTCGCCCCGGCGATTGGCTTGTCCGACGAGTCCGTGATCCGCCCACGGAGAACTCCGCGGAAGTTCTGGGAGGAAGCGGGTAACGAAATGAAGCTGGTGACCAACACGGCGGTGAAAGCGAGTCTGAAATTCACTGGGTTACTCTCTCCAAAAAGGCACTTTGATTACGTTTCAGTAGTCTCCAAGCAGAGTCAATCACGGTTCCCGATCTTCCGGCCGGAAGAACACGTTTTGGAATAGTAGCAAGGTGAGCAGGCAAAGTCACACAAATGAGACCCATTGTCCTTGCCGTCCTCGCCCTCATCGGAGAGGATAGCAATGTGGCCCGCGGTCTGGAGCACTGCCCATTTTATGAGACGCCAGGGATCTGCTGATAGTGGTCGGACGCATGATGAGTTCCTGCGACAGCTGCGAGCTGGCAAGGTCTCCACGCTTTATCTCTTTGAGGGTGAAGAGAGTCTCCTTCGCGATGAGGCGCTCACACAATTGATCGATCACGAGGTCGATTCCACTGTTCGCGATTTCAACGTCTCTGCCTTGACGGTCACCGGAGGTGATCTCGGAGTTGCGCTGGAGGTGGCACGCCAGCTTCCAATGATCGCCTCGCGTCGTGTCGTCATCGTCAGTGGATTCGAGGCGGTCAGCGATGAGAAGCAACTCGAGAGCCTGCAGAGATACCTCGACGCGCCCAATCCTTCGTCTGTCGTGGTCTTTGCCAGTCAGGGGCTCGACAACCGAAGAGTGATCGCGGGAATGCTGCGACGGGCCTGCGTCCTGGTCAGCTTCAAACGGTCCGACGATAGTCAGAGTACACCAACGTGGGTCGCCGAATATGTTGCCCGGAAGGGTTCCACAATTGGTCCTGCGGAGGCAGGCCATCTGGTCGGGGTCGTCGGAACTGATCTAAGGCGGCTTGCGAGCGAGGCAGACAAGCTGATGACGTTTGTTGGCGAAGGCGGTCGTATCACTCGCGAGCAGATCAACGGGCTGGTCCGATACTCGCGCGAGCATTCGAACTTCGACCTCTCGGATGCGATCCGTGACGGTGATCGGGAACGCGCCTTGCGCTTGATTGATCACCTCTTTGCCGAAAAGGTCGAGGCTCCAATGGTTCTCGGCGCGATCGGGAGCGTCTTTCGACGGATGCTCGCGGCGAAGGAGTTGATGGCTCAAGGGGCCACGAATGAGGAGGTCGCCAAGGCCGTCGGGATGACGCCTTACCGTGCCGGGAGATTCAACGAGCGAGTACGGAGAGTGGACACCGCGCACCTTCTCCGCGGCCTGGAGCGGATTGCCGAGACCGATATCGCACTCAAGTCTTCACTCGCAACGCCAAGGCTGCAGTTGGAGATGCTCGTCTGCGAGCTCTGTCCTGCAGAGAACAGCCAAAGGCGCTAGAAAACGTGCTGACAGTAGAGATGCGCTCTGGTAGACTTCTCTTTACTCGCGACCCCTTCAAAGATGTTTCGGACGAGGAGCTGGAAGATGAGACTTAGGAGAGCGTTTTTTGCGTGGATCGGACTGTGTGCATTTGCGGGTCTGACCGCTGAGGTGGTGAGAGGACAGGCGAGTGGGACCGCGGTGGCCGCGCCGAAACTGGTCATAGCCAAGACCGAGTTCAACGCAGGCGACGTCAAGGAAGGTGATGCTGTCAGGCATTCGTTCATCTTTCGTAATGAAGGAAATGCCAACCTCGAGATCAAGAATGTTGTCCTGACTTGCGGCTGCGAGACGGTTGATTACGACAAAGTTGTGGCACCGGGCCTGCAGGGGCAGATCACGTTACTGGTGAGGACGACTGCCTTGAGCGGCGCTCTCTCGAAGTTGGTTGTTGTCTCGACCAACGACCCGCTGAAGCCAAGTTTTGACCTGGTTATGCACCTGACCATTGTCAACGATGCGAAGAAACCTGCCGGCCAGGTATTGGGACCTTTCATTGTCTCGCCATCGAACCAGCTCAGCCGGACGGTCGCGGTTGGCTCCGCCGCTGATTTTGCGGTGACAATCTACAGCTCAGGAGTGCCCCCCGCTCGAATTACGAAGGTGGTTTCGGAAGGGGGCAAGTTTACGGTGACGCTCGAGCCGGCTGGGGACGGCAACCGCTACGTGGTACGCGCTGTCAGTGCGAATACCCTGCCGGTGGGACGGCATCAGCATTCGGTCAAGCTTCTGACAGACAGCAAGGAAACTCCCGAGATTGACCTCCAGCTTGACGCCGCTGTCACTCTGCCGCTTCGCGTGAGCCCGAAGAGTCTCGTCTTTGACCGCGTCGCCTCTCTCGACGGGCAGCCACCGATGGCAAGCAAGTTCGTTTGGATAATGCAAAGCGGCGGACCCGCCCTTGAGATCAAGGGAGTTCAGTCCAGCCTGCCGTTCCTCAGCGCCGAGCGTTCAGAGAACGGAAGCCCGGGGACGACCATCATTCGCGTCCTTTTTACGGGTATTCCCGCAAAGGGCAGACACACGGGCAAGATCGTCGTTCTCACGAATGTCGCGGCACAACCTCAGTTCGAGATTGACGTGACTGTCAATGTTCCGTAGTTGATGTAGCCTCCGGACCCGATACCGGGCCGAATTCGGGCGTGGTTCGCCGCGCGGAGGCTCGGGTAATGGGGTCGAGAAAAGATCGACGCGAAGATTAAAATCCCTTGGGAATAAGCAACCACCGCCGAGAGCGCTGCATCACAGACCGCGAAGGACGCAAGAGCGATCCTTTTGGAAGTAATCCGGCAGGCAGGAATCGGGTAAGACGCGGATGCAGCACTCCTCCACCTCTCTCTCTCGCTTGTGGGGGGAGCAAGCAACAATCTTGACTGCCAACGTCACGAATTCTACCGCGTCGGACCTTGATCTGACTCAGGCGGCCGCGCGCGGCGACATGGAGGCGTTTGAAACCCTCTATGAGCGTTACTACAGACGCGTCTATAGCTTGTGCCTGAGGATGGTGGCAAATGTGACGGAGGCGGAAGACCTGACACAAGAGGTCTTTATCCATTTACTCCGCAAGTTGGGCAGTTTTCGTGGCGACTCGGCGTTCACAACCTGGCTACACCGTCTGACAGTCAACCATGTGCTCATGCATTTCCGCAAGCGCGGGGTGCGACTGGAAAAGACAACTGACGAAGGCGACGTTCCGGAGCAGATCGAAGTCGGGAGCGAGAGACCCCAGTCGATGCCGGTGGTTGACCGGATCGCGCTCGATAGCGCCATCGCCCAGCTCCCTCCGGGCTATCGGTCAGTCTTCGTTCTCCACGATGTCGAAGGCTATGAGCACGAGGAGGTCGCGAATCTGCTTGGTGTCAGTGTTGGCACTTCCAAGTCGCAACTGCATAAGGCTCGAATGCGTTTGCGGAAGTTGCTCACCAAGAGAATGTAATGCGGGGGGAGTTTTGCAGGGTTCTTGCTTTGTCAAGCTTCTGGGACTCGACCAGAGGGAGGTATCACAGGATGGATTGTAAGATCGTTGTCAGTACGATATCTGAATTTATTGATGGCGGCCTGGCGGTGCAAGAGGCGCGCGTTGTCGATGAGCATCTGACGATGTGTCTTTCGTGCCAGACGATCAGACAGGATCTCGAGGGCTTGCGCCGGGCTGCACAGAGTCTGCCACTTCACACGCCGAGTAACACCCTTTGGCTGCGCGTTCGTGCCGAAGCTGAGTCGGAGAACCTTGGACGGAATTGGCAGACAAGTGAAACGGAGCCTTCCAGTTGGTGGCGGCGGCTGATGGAACGCAAGCTGACCTTTACTCTCCCTCAGTTTGCTGGCGCAGCTTTCATGACGGCGACCGTTTTGGTGTCGAGCGGTTATCTTGCGCGCGAATACATGGCTGAGAAGCCCGACATCAGACGGCGGGACGCTGTGGCGAGTCTCCTTGCACCCGATCTCGAAGAGACACTTCGAAGCCAGGTGACTGAGTTCAACGAACGCAAGGTGAGTTGGGATCCGAGTGTGCGCGCCGACTTCGAGCGTCATCTCCTGCAAATCGACCAATCGATCGAGGGTTGCCGGCACACCTTTTCGCAAGACCCGACCGATCAGACCCAACGCGAGATGGTGCGTGTGCTCGTTGACGAAAAGATCAGACTGCTCAAGGACAGCAGCAGGTTGAAATGGTGAGACGAACTGAGATGTTTAGTTTAGCGCACCTCCCGTTCGCAGGACTGAGACTTGCATTTGGCGTCATGATCGTCGGCCTGATTGCCGTTCCGGTTAAGGCGCAAGCGTTTGAGCAGTCGTTTCGCGTGACACCTCAATTGAGCGAACTCGAGGTCAGCGCTCACGCCGGATCGATCAAGGTCGTCGCCGGTGAAGGCAACGTCATCACTATTAAAGCTCGCGAAAAGGACGACAGTGTCAAGATTACCGCGGTTGAAGTGAAACCCTCCCGGATCAAGGTTGAAGTGATCGGGAGTGGCAAGGTAAAGCTCGAGATCGTCGTTCCCGCGACCACCAGCCTCGACCTCTTCTGCTACAAGTGCGAGATCAAGACAAAGAACATCAACGGACCGATCGTCGCCAAGAGCACCGAGGGTGACATTGAGATTCGCGGAGGTCGGAGCGCGCGCGTTGAAGCCTATACCACGACCGGAGACCTGCTTTTCGACGGTGAGATACTTCCCAGTGGAAGCTACACGCTGAAATCCCTGTCAGGCGCCGTGGCCGTTGTCCTCCCACCAGCGCCGGACATTAAGCTCTCGGCGACATCGTTCCGTGGGGGAATCGGTCTTGGGGATTTCGAGTGGAGGTTCTCGAAACAAACTGACCAGTTTGTTGAGGCGTGGCAGGGCCAGGGGCGAGCGACAGTCCACCTTCTCACCACGGAGGGCACCATCCGGATCCACCGCCGACCTCAGTGAAGGACCGCGAGATGGCGTTTCTCGACAGCCTCGACAGTCTCGGCAGCTACAACGGCAGCGCGAGGGTTGCTGGATGGGCGAACCGCTCGATTCTCATCAGCCTGACGCTCTTCGCGCTTTCTATCCCCCATTCAATCGCTGCGGCGCATGTCAGCCTCAACTTGAGCCTGCTCGGGTGGATTTTCCGGGATGCGGCCGCGGGACAACTGCATTTCGCGCGTACTCGTTTCGACCTGCCAATCCTTTGCTTTTCAGGTGTCACCGTTCTCTCAGCAGTCTTTTCCGAGGAGCCCAGTCTCAGTCTTCGGAAATTGTTGTCGCTCTCGCTCTTTGGCGTCATTTATCTTTTTGCTTCAAATCTCAGCGCCGGTGGAGTTCGCTGGGTCCTTGCCGCGTTGCTCATTTCGAGTCTCGCTGGAGCCGGGTTTAGCCTTGGCGAGAAGCTCCGCGGGCGAGGAATCACGGTCATCGCCATCGAGACAACTGGGCCGCTTGCCGGAAGTGGCCTCAGTGTGGGAGATGTCATCTGGATGGTTGCGCGACATCGCGTGACAACAGCTGAAGATGTGACGCGTATCATTCGGGAGCGGCCTTTGGGGGAGCGGGTCGAGATCGAGGCAATCCACGAGGGAGACCCGCTGCCCGTGACGGTGCGCATGACCGAAGCGATGAGGTCTCAGCCGAACCCGCTCGGTCTGACCACTGGCGGTGCCAGTCGCCGCTTCCGTGCATCCGGCTTCTCGCGGCATTTTCTGACTTTTGCGGAGCAGATGCAGATCATGGCGCTGCTGACGTTCGGCGGATTGCTGGTCGCTCTTTCGACCGGCAATCGTCGTCGGCGTCTGGGCTGGCTTCTGGCATGCGGATTCAGCCTTTTGTCCGTGGCGCTGGTACTGGCTGCCTCTCGCGCTGTCATGGTTTCATTTCTGGCTGCACTTGTGTTGACAGCGCTGCTCGGCGGGCGACGTCGCGCGATCGCTGGAACGCTCGCGGTTGCCCTGCTTTTGGCAGTCGTCGGGACCGCTGTCTTGATCTCAACCCGCAAGGTGGCTGTCGCTCAATTGCTGGATGACAGCTCGTCACGAAGGGTCGGGTACATGCGCGCGGGGCTACGACTCATCCCCTCTCACCCGCTCCTCGGGGTCGGGATGGATGCCCACAAACTCCACTGGCGCGAATGGGGATTTCCCGGTGACTACATCACTCACACTCACTCGACGCCCATTCAGATTGCTCTTGACCGGGGTCTTCCTGCATTGGCGTGTTTGATCTGGATCTTTGTGGCGATGGCCATTTGGTTGTGGCGTCGGCGGCAGCGGGCACGAGAGGGGGGCGACCATTTCGGCGAAGCCCTGGCACTTGGGACGCTCGGCGCGTTAGGCGGATTCTCGGCGAGCTCGCTCTTCAACTATAACTTCGGCGATTCTGACATCCTACTTTTGCTGCTTGGCCTGATGGGACTTGCTGTGGCCTGGTTTGACAGGGACACGGAGTCCGTCCGTGTCCCTGAGTGACGGTGTCAGGGTCGACCGCTTTCAAGAAACGCTTTGAGCTTGCGCGATCGTGAAGGATGGCGAAGCTTGCGCAGAGCCTTGGCCTCGATCTGACGGATTCTCTCGCGGGTGACGGCAAAGTGTTGGCCGACTTCCTCGAGGGTGTGTTCGCTGCCGTTTGGTCCCAGGCCAAAGCGCATTTTGATGACCTTTTCTTCGCGCGGCGTCAGCGTCTTGAGAACTTCCTCGGTGATCTCCCTGAGGTTGATGTTGATGACCGCTTCAGACGGGTTCTGAATCGTCTTGTCTTCGATAAAGTCACCGAGATGCGAATCCTCTTCCTCACCGATCGGGGTCTCGAGAGAGATCGGCTCCTGGGCAATCTTGAGGACCTTCCGAACCTTCGAAGCAGGAATGTCCATCTTCTTCGCGATCTCCTCGGAGCTTGGTTCACGACCGAGTTCCTGAACGAGCGCGCGCGAAGTCCGGATGAGCTTGTTGATCGTCTCGATCATGTGCACCGGAATTCGGATGGTCCGCGCCTGATCCGCAATCGCCCGCGTAATCGCCTGACGAATCCACCAGGTCGCATAGGTCGAAAACTTGTAGCCACGCCGGTATTCAAACTTGTCGACCGCCTTCATCAACCCGATATTGCCTTCCTGAATCAGATCAAGAAACTGCAAGCCACGGTTGGTGTACTTCTTGGCAATCGAGACGACGAGACGGAGGTTGGCCTCGACGAGCTCCTTCTTGGCCTGACTGGCTTCTCTCTCTCCGGTGATGACCGCCTGGTGGGCGCGACGTAGTTCCAAGGCGCCGACGTGGTGTTTCTCCTCGATCTGCACCAGATGGCGGCGGGCGGCTCGCAATCGCTTTTCGTAGTCCTTCTGCACCTCGACCGAGCGTTTGCGTTCAAGGGCGTGCTGGAGCCCGTCGATTTCGCGTTCGGCCTTGACCACTTCACTCGACGCGACACTCATCGACTTGACGAGTCTCCCCTCGATGCTCGTCGTGAAGTCGAGCAGGCGGACGAGTTGTGAGAGTTCGATCCGTTGTCGCGCAAGCTTCCGCCGGTAGCGATGCAGTTTTGGCGACCGCTTTGGTTCCTGCAGATACTTCTCGTAGACGGTCTGAGTTTTCTTCAACGTCTTTGCGATCTCTGTGATCGTCTCGAGCGTATACTGGTGATACTCCTCGATCTTCTCTTCGGTGATCCCTTCCTGCTCGTTGAAGGTGACGATCTCGCGAATTGGCAATTCGGCGCGGGCCAACTCGTCGCCGATCCTGATCAGTTCAGCGATTGCGACCGGCGAGCGCGAGATTGCCTTCTGTTTGTGCTTCTTTCCGCGTTCGATCCGCTTTGCGATCGCGACTTCGCCCTCGCGCGTCAGCAGCGGCACGATGCCCATCTCGCGAAGATAGAGGCGCACCGGATCGTTCGTCTTGTCGAGCATTCCAGGCGTCAGATCAAGTTCAAGCTCTTCCTCCGGAAGGTCTTCGAGCTTCTTATCCGAACTCGACGCGGCGCCTGCCGACTCAAGAAACTTCTCCTCAGAATCGCCGATTGCGATCCCCTCGGCCCCTAACGTCGCAAAGATATATTCTATATCGTCAGGTGAAATGACGCTTTCGGGCAACTCATTGTTGATGTCATCGTAAGTCA
>JANNRD010000246.1:0-3510 GCA_031401095.1 Acidobacteriota bacterium | reverse complement strand
CCCTTTACCAAGAAATGCAAGCTGTTCGTTGAGATTCATAAGATGTCTACTGCGCACCTTCGCGCACTGAGATCGCTCCACTCCATACGGATTTGAATGACACGCCAACGACCGGCGCGCCGTGCGTTCTCCGGGTCAGAGGAGCGATACCGAACTCCTCCCAATGCGAACCGGAGCTATTCTGCCACAAGAGGAGCGCTCCTTGCGATTACCGTGCCTCTGGAGGAGTGAGGTGACAGGTCACCGCACTCGGTGGAAGGCCCCTCCTTCGCAGCGAGCGGCATTTTTTGACCATCCCAACGCTCGTCTGCTAAGATCGGTCTCTTTTGATTGTATCAACGAAAAGCAGGCTTCAGCAGAGAGGTTCAGGCAAGCCGATGGCAGCAACAAGCATGGAAAAGATCGTCAGCCTGTGCAAAAGGCGCGGGTTTATCTTTCCGAACTCCGAAATATATGGCGGTCTGGGGTCGACGTGGGACTATGGTCCACTTGGCGTCGAGCTCAAGAACAACGTCAAGCGCGCCTGGTGGCGCAGTGTTGTTTATGAGCGCGATGACATGGAGGGATTGGACGCAGCGATCATCATGAACCGGCTTGTCTGGCATTATTCGGGTCATGAGGCGACCTTTTCCGATCCGCTGGTCGATTGCCGGGACTGCCGTACTCGGAGCCGCGCCGATCATCTCGTCGACGGCAAATGCGCGAAATGTGGATCGGCGAACCTGACCGAGGCGAGAAGCTTCAATCTCATGTTCAAGACGGTCATCGGGCCGGTCGAGGACGACGAAAGCATCGCCTATCTCCGGCCTGAGACCGCACAGGGTATCTTTGCGAACTTCACCAACGTCCTGCAAACAATGCGGCGCAAGCTGCCGTTCGGGATCGCGCAGATCGGCAAGGCGTTCCGCAATGAGATTACTCCAGGGAACTTCACTTTTCGGACGCGCGAGTTTGAGCAAATGGAGATCGAGTACTTCTGCAAGCCACCGGCCTATCTTCAGCCCGGCGAGAAAACTGACGTCGAGCTCCACAGCGAATGGATTGAGCAGCGCTTCAACTGGTACGTCCGACACGGCATCGACCCGGAACGGTTGCGCAAACGGGAACAGACACGCGATGAACTGGCGCATTACGCGAAAGCGACAACCGATATTGAATACCTCTTCCCGGGCTCGCTTGGATTTAGCGAACTCGAAGGCGTCGCCAATCGACAGGATTACGACCTCTCCGCTCATAGCCGCGAAATAGCAGAGTCGGATCTCGATCGTCTCAAGCTCAGCGCGAATACGGACAGCACTCAAAAGCTCGATTACTTTGATGAACAGTATCTTGATCCCTCAAGCGGCAAAAAGGGTGTTCGGTATGTTCCATATGTCATCGAGCCCTCGGCTGGAGCCGATCGAGGGACTCTCGCGTTTCTTTGCGAAGCCTATCATGAGGAGCTGGTAACGACGCCCGATGAGGCAGCACTGACACCTTTGCGCGATGCGATTGCAGCAGCGCGAAGAAGTATCGAGAAGAAGACCGCGGAGGCGCAGAAGCTCGAATTGAAGGGCGAGGCCGCTGGGGATGGGCCGACAACCGCGCAACTCGGCGTCATCGAACAGGCACTGGCAAGCATCGTTGACGGGTTTCCGTCCTCGGTCCTGGTTGCAGAAGATGCGTGTGGCCTTCCCGGTGCTGACCGCATTGAGCTGCTCAAGAAGGTCAGACTGACTGCGGCAAAGTTGTGTGACGACCATAGCCGGGCAGTACTCAAGTTGCATCCGCAACTGGCCCCGATCAAGGTTGCAGTTTTTCCCTTGAAGAAGAATGAGCCGCAGATCGTTGAGCTGGCGCGCAGGATCAAGGGTGATCTGCAGGCCGTCTTGCGGGCTGTTTATGATGACACGGCCGGAATAGGGAAGCTCTATCGGAGACAGGATGAGATCGGCACACCTTTCTGCGTGACCGTTGATTTTCAATCGCTTTCGGATGGAAAAGTGACGGTTCGTGAGCGCGACTCGATGAAGCAGGACCGGGTTGCGATCGGCGCTCTCGAGGGATTCCTGGTCGCCGGGGTGAACCGACGATGACTTCAGGCTCGCAGTAAGACACCTATGACTCTCTTGCAGGCACTCATCCTTGGCATCGTGCAGGGACTGACCGAATTCATCCCGGTCAGCAGTTCAGGGCATTTGATTCTGGTCGAGAGGTTGATGGGCCTCGATCAGACAATGACCCCGGAACAAGTGACGGCATTTATCGCGGTCATTCAACTCGGAACGCTGGTTGCAGTCCTCGTCTACTTCTCGAGCGACATTGTCGAAATCATTCTCGGGTTTGCCAGCGGAACTCTTTCCGGGCTCCGCGGCGGTGATCATCAAACAGCGCGTCGAAGGGCTCGGCTTGGCTGGCTGATCATCATCGGCTCCTTGCCAATTGCAACTATCGGTCTCGTTGCCAGGAAGCTGATCGAGGGGAGCGCGACGAAGAATCTCTACTTGATCAGTGCGAGCATGATCATCTGGGCGATTCTTCTATGGTTGGCGGAGAGAGTGGGCAATGGGCGCAAGGGCATGGCTGACCTCGGATATGGTGAGGCGTTGTTTGTTGGTCTCGCACAGGTCTTTGCCCTGATACCCGGCTCATCACGCTCGGGGACGACGATTGCGGGTGCTCTCGCGGTGGGTATTACGCGTGAAACCGCCGCGCGTTTTTCGTTTCTCTTGTCGATTCCTGCGGTGGCGGCGAGCGGGCTGTTGGAGCTGAAGGAGGTGCTTGTTGATTTGCCGAGCATCGGCGCCGGGAATCTGATCGTCGCAACTGTCGCTTCAGCGGTTGTCGGCTACGCGAGCATTGCCTTTCTTCTGACTTATCTGAGGGAGCATTCGACCGATCTGTTTGTCGCCTATCGGCTCGTCGCAGGCCTCTTCCTGCTCGGTCTGGTAGTGGCGAAGCTGATTCCCGCCAACTGATATGTCAGTCTCGGCGGTTACCGGGGCGTGTTGACTTTTTCCTCAAGGCACTATTACAGTGCGACCGTTGACTGGTCTATCCAATTGTAATCTGTCGTTAGGCAAGCAGGTCGACCGTGCCACTGCTTCGGATCTTGTTCTTGCCGGCACTGGCTGGGAAGAAAAGCAAAGCAGGTCTCCTCAACGAGAACGTCTGGTACGGTTGGGGCTCAAGATGTTTCTGAATATCTCGGCTGGCCCTGGCCGGCGTTATTAACGGAGGGTCCATGACATTGATAACAAAAGCGATGGCGGGGGCGGCTGCTTGCTTGGTCCTATTGATCGGGGCGACAGCTTTTGGTCAGGAGTTTCGCGGCTCGATCTCAGGCAAGATCACTGAGGCATCGGGGTCGGCGATACCGAATGCGACCGTTGTCGTGACAAACATTTCAACGAACGTCGCGACTACGGTCACGACCAGCAACGCCGGGGATTTTTCCGCTCTGTATCTGACACCGGGATCGTATCGCGTGACGGTCGAGGCGAAGGGATTCAAGAAATCGCTGCGTGAGGG
>JANNRD010000245.1:0-2973 GCA_031401095.1 Acidobacteriota bacterium | reverse complement strand
AGCCCGTCAAGACTCTCAATTGAGTGCAACCCCGTTGTCCTGATATCCGTCATGACATCGACATGAAAGCGACGGTCGGTCGGCGATGTGCCTGATCGATCGGTTGTTCGGGTAGCGGGTGCCCTGATTGCTGGGCTTCTTTTTGTTGAGCGGTTCTTATGCAGAAACTTGCGGAAATATGCATCCGGCGGCCTGTCTTCGCGGCGATGATAGTCCTTTCACTGGTTGTGGTTGGTTCAGCAAGCTATTTCAAGCTTGGGGTGGACCGGTTTCCCTCGATCGATCTTCCCGTCGTCACGGTCAGAATGAGTTTGCCGGGCGCGTCTCCGGAAGAGGCAGAATCACAACTCGCACGACCCATCGAGGACGTTGTCAACACGGTCGAGGGAGTTGAGCAGTTACGCTCGATGTCAAGTCAGGGACGGGCCTTCGTCACCGCCACCTTCAATCTCGATCGAGATATCGAAACGGCCGCACAGGATGTCCGAGACCGCGTCCAGTCGGTGCTTCGCTTGCTTCCGCCGGGAACGGATCCCCCGGTAGTGCAGAAGCAGGATAGCGATTCTGAACCGGTTATGTCGATTGCCATTTCGGGTGACCGCTCGGTCCGCGAATTGACCGAGTTTGCAGACAAGGTCGTACGCGTCCAGATTGAACGCTCGGTTGGCATTGGGGATGTTGCTATCAGTGGCGGGTTGAGCCGGGCGATCAGCATCTGGGTGGATGCCGACAGGCTTGCCGCTTATCGCATCCCGATTACACGGGTCCGCGAGGCTCTTGTCCGACAGAATTCCGACATTCCTGGCGGGAATGTCGACGCCGGGCGACGGGAGTTGACGCTGAGGACGATGGGGCGGATCGCTGATCCCCGTGAGTTCGATGATCTCGTCGTCTCGAATACCGCCTCCTCTCCGATCCGCGTCAGGGATATCGGTTATGCGGAGGACGGGACGAAGGAGCAGCGTTCGCTTTCGCGCCTCAACGGGGCGCCCGCGGTGACCCTCGACATCATTCGACAATCCGGGGCTAATACCGTCGCCCTCATCGATGACGTCAAGAAGAACCTCGATCGCGTGCGTGGCCAGCTTCCTCCGGACGTCCGGATCGAGGTCACTTCCGATCAGTCAAGGTACATCAATAACGCTCTCAGCGAGATCAACGTGCACCTCATTCTCGGGAGCATCCTGGCCTCGCTGGTGGTGCTCACGTTCATGAGGTCATGGCGGGCGACGATCATCGCTGGGATTGCGATTCCGGCGTCGGTGATCGCGACCTTCGCGATGATGCGATTACTCGATTTTACGCTCAACAGCGTCACCATGCTCGCGCTCGTGCTCATGGTCGGGGTCGTGATCGACGACGCGATTGTCGTCCTTGAGAATATCTTCCGGTTTATCGAGGAGAAGAAGAAGTCACCGATGGTCGCGGCAAGGGAAGCGACGGCCGAGATCGGCACTGCGGTCATGTCGACGACGCTTTCGCTCGTGGTCATCTTCCTGCCGGTCTCGTTCATGTCTTCTGTGTCCGGCCGGTTCCTCTACCAGTTTGGCATCACCGCTGCTGCCGCGATCCTTGTCAGCCTTCTCGTGTCCTTCACGCTGACTCCGATGATGAGTGCGCGCCTGCTCGCTGGAGATGCGCATCGGGCGCGAGGAATGCATGAGGGTGCGGCGTCGCGCCGGGGATTCTACAGTTTTATCGATCGCTCCTATACGTGGATGCTGCACTTTGTCATGCGCCATCGTCTGGCGGTGTCGTTGTGCGCCGTCGCAATCATGCTTTCGTCAGTCTGGCTTTACGGGCTGGTCCGACAGGACTTTATTCCGAGCAATGTCGATCAGGCGGAATTCGGCATCTATCTTTCAGGCCCTGAGGGAACGAGTCTGACAGCGATGGACGAGGCCCTGCGTGCGGTCGAGGCTGAGTTACGCGAGATGCCACAGATACGCCTCGTTCTTGCGACGGCGGGCAGCTTCTATATGGGCTCACTCAACACGGCAAGGGTGTATCTGCGGATCCCGCCCCACGAAGAACGAACGGTCAATCTCGCCAAGTTCTGGCGCGGGCTGAAGCGTGGTGAGCCGCTTGCGGTTTTTCGCGGTAACTATAGCGCCCTCGATGTCCAGCAACTGGTCCGTCAGCGTCTGCGCAAGTTCACGCACCTGCGTCCAACGGTGAGAAATCCACAGACCATTAATCTCGGTGGAGGAGGAGGCTTCTCGGATGTCGAGTTTGTCTTTCGCGGACCGGATATGCTCAGTCTTGTCCGTTATGCGAATGAGCTGCGGGAACGGGCCCCCGACCTTGGACTGGTCGATGCCGATGTCACGTTGAAGCTGGATAAGCCGGAGCTGCGGGTCCGAATAGACCGCGCGCGCGCCGCAGATCTCGGTGTCGACACGACCGATATCGCGACGGCCCTCCGGCTCATGGTCGGAGGTGATGACCGCGTCTCGCGCTTCCGCGATGCCACTGTCAATGAGGATTACGATGTGCAGCTTCGCCTCAAACAGGGCGATCGCAACGATGTCGAGACGATCTCGCGCCTCTTTGTCCCGTCGACCAAGGTCGGGTTGGTCCAGCTCGACAATCTAGTCACGTTGGAGCGAACCGACAGCTCCTCGCGGATCGATCGACTTGATCGCCAGCGACAGGTGTCACTTCGCGCGGGAGTAGCCCCCGGCTTCGCGCTTGCCGACCGCATCGCAGTGCTCAAAACAGAGGTTCAGAAGATGAATCTCCCGCCCGGCTATAACACAACGGTTTCCGGCAAAGCTCGCGAACTCGAGCGAACGTTTAACGAGTTTGTCTTTGCGTTTCTGTTGTCGATTGCCTTCATGTACATGATTCTTGCCTCGCAGTTCGAGAGCCTTATTCATCCGGTCACGATTCTGCTCAGCCTGCCGCTTGCGGTGCCATTTGCCCTGCTTGCACTCTGGCTACTCAACGACACGCTCAACCTTTACTCGGCAC
>JANNRD010000244.1:0-2922 GCA_031401095.1 Acidobacteriota bacterium | reverse complement strand
AGGCAACGTCGGCGCCGTTGACCGGCGCGCCCGTCAACGCGCTGACGACGGCCCCGCTGACCGTCGCGAGGTCGTTCTTGTTGGCGACTGCCAGCGTTGTTGGCTGACTCTGTTTGGATTTCAGCTCCAGACGAAGACTGGTTGTGAGATTCGTCGCGAGGCTCGCCGGCAGAACCGCGTTGATCTGCCACAAGCCAACGTAGCCTGGAGCGAGACCGCTGTAGAGCACCTGCGCTGCGACACCACCGATCGTCACGGTAGTCGGACCGTCGGCATTTGCCAATGGGCCACCAGGTGAAGCCTGTCCGTCGCCGACAAGCGGCGAGGTCCGGCCCACGCCGGTGGCGTAGATGACGACAAAGGTGCCGCTCGCCTCGGGGCGAGAGCCAGGGAATGCATCGAAGTTTGAGTTGATCGAAAAGTCGGAGTTGAGTGCGGTCGCCTGCAGTGTCCCTTCCTGATTCACGGTGAAGACGCCAGGCGCTGAATCAGCGACGCTGACGGAACCGGTCGCGATTGGCGTTGCCGATCCATTCGCGAAGACTTCGACAACGGCGTTGCCAGCCACGACGACATTCGGAATCTGCAGGTTGATTTGAGCCGCCGAAGCAAAAAACAGGGGTGTCACGATCCCACCCACTTTAACCGAGAGGCCAGCGAGCGTGGTCGGGAGTGGCAGACTCCCCGCTGACTGAGCCGGCTGCACGGTCAGGCCAGTTGAAAAGAGAGCGGCGATCGATCCCGGTGCGACCGAATCGGCGTAACTCGCGGCGTTGACGACGGCCACCGCCGCTGTCGCTCGCGTTGCCAGTACCGGCCGGCCAGGACCCGCCATGCCGACTGCGATCCCGAGAACTATTCCCGCAGGCAGGAGCCAACGAAGTGAACCCAGACGTGGATGCGGTTTCATGCGCGATCCCCCCATTCGATAATTCCGTCGTTCTTCAATCAATGGCGATCGTCACTCGGTTTGAGGTCCGACCGCCAAAAGTAACCAATAGCTCGACCGCCCCGCCGCTCGGAGCATCAGCCGGAATCTGAACATTCATTTGCCACAGACCAACGTAGCCCGGAGCCAACCCGCTGAAAAAGACCGTCGCGCCCTTTCCACCGATCGTCACCACCGGAATCTCCGAAGTGCCGTACAGCGGGCTGGCCGTCGCTGCCTCACCGTCTCCAATGACGATTGCCTGACCGGTAGCGGCATTGACAAGGCTTCCACCGGTGCCCGAGGCAAAGAGTACGATGTAGTCACCCTTCTTTGCTCGCTTGAACTGCGGATTGACGCTCGCATCTCCATTCAGCGAGTAGTCCAAATTGAGAGCTGCCGCCTGCCCTTGCCCGGTGCTGCTTGTGGTGAACAGCGCAACAGCCGAGGCTGCGATCTGCACAGTCCCGAACGAAGCAACGCCGTCATCACGAAGCACTACGACTTCAGCCTGCCCTGTGGCTGTGCTGTAGGGAACCTGATAGTTGATCTGTGCGGCACCGGCATAGAAAAGCGGTGTCCTGACGCCGTTAACAAAGACCGACGTGCTTTGCAGGGATCGGGGCAAGGGAATCGTTCCAGCGAGGGTCGGTGTACTCCCGACGATGAGATTCGAGCCAAAGACAGCGGCGATCTCACCCGGCGCAACCGGCGCAGTGAAGCTGGCACCTTCGACGGTCGTCGCCGGCTGCGAGTTGATGCTCGAAGCCAGGACCAGCGCTCGCGCGTTCGACAAAGTTCCATTGTTCAGTTTGGCGCGCACGACATACGCTCCGGGACTCGCTAACTCACTGGCGGGAACCTGCGCAGCCAGAGCATCTGGCACGGTGAGTGATGCCTGCGAAGTCAGCTCAAGGCCATTGAAGACGATCTTCGCATCAGTGCTGAACGCGCCGATCGCGGTCAATTCAAAGCCCGTCGCCTGGCTCGAGTCGAGATAGTTCGACTGCCCCGTCGTCTTCGCCAACCTCGTGAGCGTTGGCGACCCTTCGGAGTTGACCAGCAGTGTGACCGTCTTCTGACTGACAAGGCTACCGTCACTCGCCGAAAAGGTGACTTGCCGCGTCCCGAGTTGATCGGATGCTGCTGTGAAAGTGAACCTCTTTGACACCGCGTCAAAGGTAGAGTTGGCCAGGGTGCTCGCACTCAGAGAGACTTCTGTACCTTCCGGGTCCATCGCCGAGACGGTGAATCTGATCTTATCACCGACAGCAAGAACGCGATCGGGCAATGCTGCAATGACGGGCGCTGAATTTGGCGCCCGAGAGACAAACGAGGTTGTGTAGATGTAGTCGTCTTCGGGTGAAACCTGATTATTCGCTGCATTGCCGACGGCGTAGAACGTGATGTCGCCGTTGACTGCGGGAGGCGCGGTCCAGTTGAATGACCAGCTGTTCCAGCCCGCCTTGCCAGGGGCGGTCCCATCCTCGGCGGGCGATGCGGATTCAGTCGCATAATGGGAAACGTAGGTTCGCGATCCGGCATCGCGCTTGATCGTCCTCACGTTGTCGAGGATGGTCAACACGCCGATGGCACTCGATGTCCCATTAGAACCGAGGGTTGTCGCCTCAAACCCCCAGCGCCGGGCAGTCGGATGCGCGACCGTGATGGTGACGGTATAAGTCTGTCCCGGGTTGAACGTTGCGGGCAAGCCGGAAAGCACGACGCTGCCACCGCTATTGGGAACGTTCGGTTCACCATAGGTGTAGTGACAGCCAATGCAAGTACCTTCGTTGGGCGCGCCTGTAAACCCAAGGGGCGGCCCGCCAAAGACCTTTGCTTTGACGCTCATTCCGGCTCGGTCGCTGAGCAGATAGAGACTCATAGTAACGAGCACAAAAACCGAAAAGACGGACTTCTTCAGAAAACGCATGACAGTGGGACGATCAATTCCGGTCCCGAGTCGAACAATTTTGCCGGTCGACCGCTTCTCC
>JANNRD010000243.1:0-15718 GCA_031401095.1 Acidobacteriota bacterium | reverse complement strand
GAAACGGAACAGATCTTCGTCGGGCAACTCCTGGTAGGCGGCCATCTGCTGCGCCTTGCGTGTCGGAAGATATCCGTAGCGCGTCTGAGCCTGCTCCCTCGAAGACTCTACAGCAATGACACGAACCGCCTGGCCGGTTTCGGTGTTGAGGAAGGTTGCCGCGAGTTTGCCGAAATCGCGGAACTTCAAAGTCCGTCGGCCCAGTCGACACCCAGTGACGGTATTGATGGCATCTGCCGCGCACCGGTCGATCTCGACAAAGACGATCAGGCGCTTGCCTGTCTTGGGTTCCTCAATTCCGATCTTGCGGCAACCGGCGATCGCCATCCGCACACCCAGTATCTGTCCCGGGCACATATGCCCATGATTCCGTTCCGCTTCAACAAGATATTCGGCAAGCGTCTGCATCCTTGATCAGTCAGTCACGATCGTCACTCAATAGAGCAGGTACTCGCGTCGCTGCTCGGCGAACAAAGCCTCATCGGCCGACCAGCTTTCGGCAATTGCCTCAATCGCGACTCCACTCTCGATCTGTTCGCGAAGCTGGCTCGATCCCGCAATCACGTCAAACGGCAACTTGTCGTGGACGTACTCATATGGTGGGTCCTGCCAGGCGAAGTCCTCGGGGTAGAGATCGTGCATCATCTTGATGAGGGCAATTCCCGTGATCACCGGTCTGAAACTGTGTCGATCCAGCACGTGAATCTGAACGCCATGACAGAGTTGACCCGCCTGCTTCTGAAATGTGGGTTGGAAGCTATGCGGACGGAAGTAGACACCAGGGAGGCGGAGTTCGTTCAGCGCCGTTGAGAGTTGATGGGAATCAGCGTAGGGAGCGCCATTTATCTCGAAGGGCCGAGTCGTGCCGCGGCCTTCGCTAAACTTTGTTCCCTCGACATAAACGGCGCCGGGATAGACCGTGGCGGTGTCGGGCGTCGGCATGTTGGGCGATGGAAGCACCCAGGGAGCGCCCGTCTGATCAAACCACATGCTGCGGTCATATCCGCGCATTGGAACGACGGACAAATCACATCCGATACCAAAGCGCTCATTGAACATCCGCGCAAGCTCCCCGACCGTCATCCCGTGGCGCATCGGAATCGGGTAGAGGCCGACAAACGATTCCCACCCCTCCTCGAGCAGCCCTCCCTCGATCCAGTGGCCCCCGATGGGGTTTGGCCGATCGAGGACGACAAATGACTTGCCATCACGGCGGGCCGCGGCCATGGCGAGAGCCATGGTGTAATTGAAGGTATAGACCCGCGTCCCGACATCCTGAATATCGAAGACGATGACGTCAACCTCCTCGAGCATCTCGGGGGTCGGTTGCCGCACTTTCCCATAGAGCGAGAAGGACATAACGCCCGTGCGCCGATCGAGAAAGCTCTCCCACTCGATCATGTTGTCCTGAGTCTCACCACGAATCCCGTGTTGTGGCCCGAAGAGTTTGGTTAGATTGATCCCAGCATGCGAGTGGAAGATGTCGGCGGCGTGCCGGAAGTGCCGATCAACCGTGGTTGGATTGCAGATAAGACCAACGCGCTTTCCTTCGAGGATACTGAGCCGTTCAGCCAGCAGAACTTCCAAGCCTAATGTGATCATTGCCATGACGATCTGACGAGGAGTATGCGAGCCGACAGCCTGAGTGTCAACACCCTGGTCATGAGGCAAAAGAGGTGGTCACTGGCGGCGGGGGGGGTGCCCGCCGACCTCCGATCATGCTGGGTAAGTCCTCATCAATTCAGATGGGACGGTCACGTTGGGCAGATCAAAGAAATTTTTCCTGGATCGCGGCGGAACTTTCTGAGGAATTGAGCGTGTACCAAATTGGCACTGGTGATCTAAACGCAGAGGGTATAGTGAGGATACCTTCAGCAAGACAGGGTGGGGTCACCAGGCAAGGCGAGTGCATGTTGGGTGAAGCTCGCAAATGGGCTCGACGGTGAGTGAGGCGCCGTCGAGCCCATCTCCTTTTTTTCAGACCGCCATCGGCAGGAAATAGAAGGTCAGCCCAAGAATCGCGTAGACCGCCAACAAGAGCACTCCCTCCATCCAGTTCGATTCCCCATCTTGAGCAATGAGGGCGACAACCGCGACCGAGACGGCGACCGCAACCACCTCGAGGGGTGTAAAGATCAGATCCATCGGCGGGCCAAATAGATAACTAACGAAGACCAGCACTGGCGCGACAAATAGCGCAATCTGCATACTCGATCCGATCGCGATATTGAGGGCGAGGTCCATCTTGTTCTTCATGGCGACCAGAACTGCGGTCGAGTGTTCGGCCGCATTGCCAATGATCGCGACCAGGATGACGCCGACAAAGACCTCGGTCAGACCCAGCACACGCGAGGCCTCCTCTACCGCGCCAACCAGGAACTCGCTCATCAAAGCGACGAATCCCGTTGCGACCAGTAGCGTCACGATGGACCGAGTCTGACTCCACCCGTGCGTCCCGATCGCTTTCTCTTCTGCTTCGTCCGATGCCCCACCGACATAAAGGTGAGCATGGGTACGTAAAGTGAAGATGAGGCTCAGGATATACGTAATAAAGAGGACGATCGCGATCTCAAGGCTGAGGTCCTGCTCGTGTGCGTTTGGCATCCCACGCACGAGGAAATGAAAGACGGCCGGCAAGAGCAGCCCGATCGCCGAGAGGGCAAGCATCGTCGAACCCAGCATCGCGGCGGTCGGATTGAATTTCTGTTGCCGCTGCTTGAGCCCGCCCGCGAGGATGCTGAGACCCAGGACGAGGAGCACGTTGCCAATGATCGAGCCCGTAATCGATGCCTTGACGACGTCAAAGAGTCCCTTACGCAGCGCCATGATCGCGATGATCAACTCCGCCGCATTGCCAAACGTCGCATTGAGCAGACCGCCGACGCCTTCTCCCAATCGCTCCGCGAGGTGCTCGGTGGCACGTCCCATCCAGCCCGCGAGCGGGATGATCGCGAGAGCGGAAGCGACAAAGATCGCAATCGCCGAGGCGTGCGTGAGTTCCAGGACAATCGCCACAGGAACGCTCAAAAGAAGCCAGTTGAGAATGTTGCGAACAGCAAAGATGTCTCTCAGAGTATTCATTTCTTGTTGATCCCCGGCACCCGGGCCCCCTCGATTTGATCTACCAGGCGGCCGATTATAGGGACCCTGCACAGTATTAGTAAACTGCTTGGCTACCGGTTCCACGAGTGGCGCAGTTAATGGCTTTTCCAATCTGCTTTTGCTAATCTCAAAAGTTCTTGAGGCCAACGAACGAAGGCGCATATCGGCTTTGCCGGTTGGCGCCGAAAGGTCAACGCAGTTCTCTATGAAAGTCGCTCCAAACATCGGTCGCTATTCCCGCCAGGTCCTCTTTTCGGGGATTGGCGAAGAGGGGCAGATTCGGCTCGCGCAAAGCCGTGCCGCAATCATCGGGTGCGGAGCTCTGGGCTCGTTGCAGGCGGAGATGCTGACGCGCGCTGGAATCGGCTCGCTGCGAGTTATCGATCGGGACTTCGTCGAGGAGTCGAACCTTCATCGCCAGGTCCTTTTTGATGAATCCGACGCGGCATCGAATCTCCCGAAAGCGATTGCAGCAGCGACGCGCCTGAACAGGATCAGCTCGACCACCTCGATTGAGAGCAGAGTCACCGACGTCAATTACTCGAATGTCGAAGACCTGATTGAGGACGTCGATGTTGTTCTTGATGGGACGGATAACTTTGAGACGCGGTTCTTGATCAATGATGCCGCTGTCAAGCTCGGCAAGCCGTGGGTCTACGGCGCGGCAGTTGGAGCGCACGGCGTCCAGATGACCATCAGACCTCACGAGACTCCCTGTCTGCGATGTATCTTCCCGGAGGTGCCAGCAGCAGGCACGACTCCGACATGCGACACCGCCGGAGTCATACTTCCGATCATCGCGACGATCGTTTCCTATCAGGTCGTGGAAGCTCTGAAGCTCTTGACGGGGCGGATCTCGGACCTGCACGGGTCTCTCATTCAGATCGATCTGTGGTCAAACAGATTGACGAGCGTACGGCTTAACGACACGAAGAGCGCCGATTGCCCAACTTGTGCTGGCGGCCGTTATGATTTTCTGAACTCCCGCGCCGGGCAGTTGGCAACACCGCTTTGCGGCCGTAATGCTGTCCAGATCTCGCCCGGAACCAAGAGTCACCTCGACTTCGAGGTGCTCGCACGGCAACTCCGCAGCGCCGGCAAAGTAGAGTTCAACCAGTACCTTCTGCGGCTGATCACGAAGAGCTTCGAGATCACGGTGTTTCCCGATGCGCGTGGGATCATCAAAGGGACGGAGGATGCGAACGTCGCCCGCTCGCTCTATGCGCGGTACATTGGCGTCTAAAGCAATCGATGAATCATCTCGTCCCTGGCACGACTCGAACCGAGATTATAGTTCCGGCATCGACCTCGAATCTCGGTGCGAGTTTTGACACGTGTGGACTGGCTCTGGGTCTTTATCTCCGCGTCGCGATCGAGCCGTTGCCGAGCCCCCAGTCGGGAATCCGGCTGGAGATTGCACCAAGTGGAGAGGGCTCCGAGAAAGTCGCCCGCGATGAATCGAATCTGATCGCGCGGGTTGCCCTTTTTGTCGCGGAGCAGCGTCATCGGATTCTCTCCTCGGCCCGTCTCCACGTGGACAACGAGATCCCCCTTGCGCGTGGTTTGGGGAGCAGCAGTGCCGCGATCATTGCCGGTCTCTCCGTCTATGAGGCGCTCTCAGGCGAAGTGCTCAGCGAAGACGAACTCTTCTCTTATGCGCTTGCGTTCGAGGGGCACGGTGACAACCTGGCACCGAGCCTTTTGGGAGGGATGGTGGTCGCGTGCGTCGTCGAGAGAGCGGGGACAAGGACGCTTGTCGCAGTCAGGAGGGAGTGGCCGGATGAGATCAAACTGGTCGTTGTCATCCCTCAGCTGGAACTCGAGACGAAGACGATGAGGGCCGCACTTCCGCGCGAGGTAAGCCTCGAGGATGCCGTCTTCAACGTGCAACGCGCCGCCCTGCTTCAGGTGGCGATTTCCGGGCGACGCTTCGATCTCATCAGCGAGGCTCTGCGTGACCGGTTGCATCAACCATACCGCGTGCCGTTGGCGCCCGGACTCGCTTCGGTTCTGGAACTGAATGAGGAGACAGGAGAGCATCCAGGGCTGCTTGGCGTTGCGATCAGCGGCGCCGGATCGTCGATGATCGCGCTCGCAACCGGGAATTGCGAAGCGATCGGGGCTGGCATGCAGGCCCGACTGGCAGCGAGCGGGTTACGATCTCGACAGCTCGTTCTGCTGGTCGACAACCACGGCAGGAGGCGCGCATAGGCGACATGTCATCGCTCACAAAAATCCCATCAGGCGTGCAGTACTTCTTCGATGAGGAAGCGAAACTGCGCCGGCAGGTCGAGCGGCGAGTGACGGAGGTGTTCGCCGGTTGGTCGTATGACGAGATCATTCTGCCGATCTTCGATTACCACGATCTTTTTGCCCGGGGTATGGGCAAGGAACAGGCAGAGCGCACCTATCGATTTGTTGACCGTGACGGGGCCCTCCTTGCCCTGCGGCCTGAGCTCACTTCCCTCGTCGCACGCACTGTCGCGACACGCTTTGTGGCCCGCCCGCGTCCAGTCAGACTCTTCTATTCCGGCGAAGTGTTTCGCTACGACGAGCCGACGGAACGTGCGGCACGCGAGTTTCATCAGATCGGCATCGAGCACATCGGTCAGTCAGGGACTGCTGCCGATCTCGAGATTCTGCTGGTCGCCGCGGAAGCGCTGAGTGCCCTCGGAATTACGGACTTTCGCATCGCTCTCTCTCACGTTGATTTCTTTAACGGAGTCGCGACGGAGCTGGCTCTGTCCGTGTCAGATCGGGCCCTTCTGCGCGACCTGATTGACCACCGGAATAGCCAGGCACTCGATCAGTTTTTGCAGGCACACGCGCCTCAGATGAAGGACGGGACCAGACAAGCGTTCTGCCAATTGACACAAAGCGCCGGCAAAGAGAGCGCCCTTGCACTCGCGAGAACCGTGCTGGTCAATCCGCAGTCGCTCGCAGGCATCGAGAATCTTGCGGAGATATTCGCCACTCTCTCCGCCCTCGGGCTCGCCGAGAACTTCGATATCGATCTCGGCGACGCAGGTGGACTCGAGTACTACACCGGTTTGACCTTCAAAGTCTTCATCCCGGAATGGGGCAGCGAGATTGGCGGTGGCGGGCGCTACGACAATCTGATTGGAAACTTCGGTGCTCCAGAGCCTGCGGTTGGATTCTCACTCTCGCTCGATGGGCTGGTTGCCGGGATCGGGCAGCGAAGGGGCAATGTCATACCGCGAGACCACGAAAGTCCCGCGGGGTTGATCGTCATTGATAACCAGTTTGCCCGTTCGTTTGAGGAGGCGCGGGAATTGCGCGCGCGCGGTCAACGAGTAAGGATTGGGAGCCAGAGCGGCTCTGCGAAAGACTAACCATGCTGACGATCGCAATCTCAAAGGGGAGACTGCAGGACGACACCCTCAAGCTTTTTGCGAAGGCTGGAATGGAGGCTGATGACGACGCCCTCAACTCTCGTCGCCTTCAGATCAGAACCAGCGACGGGCGGTTTAACTTTATCTTTGTCAAACCGGGCGATGTCCCAATTTATGTCGAGTACGGTGTTGCAGATGCCGGCGTCTGCGGGCGTGATGTCCTGCTTGAGACACGCGCTGAAGTTCACCAGCCGCTCGATCTGAGAATCGGGCATTGCCGAATCGCGGTCGCCGGACGACGCGAAGTAGTCGGCCAGGACTACAACCTTCTCGCCACGGTTCGAGTCGCCACCAAGTACCCGAGAATTACCTCGAATTATTTCCACGAGCGCGGCATCCCGATCGAAGTCATTGCGCTCTCAGGTTCGGTCGAGCTGGCTCCACTTCTGGGCCTTTCGGATCGGATTGTCGATCTCGTCGAGACTGGCCGCACACTTCGCGAAAACGGACTTGAGGTAATCGACATCATCACGGAATCGTCGGCACGATTGATTGTCAACCGCGCCAGCTTCCATCTCAAGCGCGAGGAGATCAGTCAACTAATCACAGATATTGGCAAAGCACTCGACTCCTGGCATCACTCATGATCGAGATCATCAGATTGACAGGCGCGCCTGACTCGAACCCCCGGCTTCAGCACATTCTGGGCCGCAGGACCAGTCTCGATGCCGAAGTGCTTGTCCGTGCCGAAGCAGTCGTGAGGGACGTGCGTGCACGTGGCGATGCCGCGTTGATCGAATACACAGCCCGCTTTGATGCCGTCGTGCTGACACCACAGACCCTCGCCGTGGGTCGCGACCAAATAGAACAGGCCGCGGCATTGGTAGACGCTGATCTGATCGCGGCGATGCGCGAAGCAATCGCCAACATCCGTCGCTACCACGAACATCAGAAGGCGGATGACTGGGAGATCGAAGGACAGAATGGAGTGCGACTTGGCCAACGGGTCTCACCGCTCGAGATAGTCGGACTATACGTACCGGGCGGCTCGGCCGCCTACCCTTCGACGGTCATGATGAATGCGATTCCGGCGCAGGTTGCTGGCGTCGAAAGGATCGTCGTCACCACACCTCCAGCCCAGTTTGCGCAAAATCCGGCGATTGCTGCGGTGCTCAAGGAGCTCGAGCTCTTCGAGGTCTACACGATCGGCGGCGCGCAGGCGATCGCGGCCCTCGCTTTTGGAACCGAGACGGTTCCGCGAGTCGACAAGATCGTTGGCCCTGGGAACCGCTACGTTGCAGCCGCCAAGAAACTGGTCTTCGGAACAGTTGACATTGACTCGATTGCTGGCCCGAGCGAGATTGTCGTCATTGCCGACGAGACCGCCCGTGCCGATTTTGTTGCGGCAGACATGCTCTCGCAGGCCGAACATTCGGACGATGCCGCGGCAATTCTGGTGACGCCGAGCGAGGAACTCGCAGATGCGGTTCGCGCGGAAATCACAAAGCAAGCCGCGTCGCTCTCACGGAGAGCCATCGTTGAACGTGCACTTGCCGATTATGGCGCCTTGATCATCGTTGAATCGATCGAGGCAGCCTGCCAATTGGTCAATCGCCTGGCACCTGAACACGTCGAAGTCATGACGGCTGATGACGAGGCGACCGCCGCGAAATTGCGCCACGCGGGAGCCATCTTCATTGGCGCCTATTCACCTGAATCAGTAGGTGATTATTTTGCCGGTACAAATCATGTGCTTCCAACTGGGGGAACGGCGCGCTTTTCGTCCGCGCTGGGCGTCTACGATTTCCTCAAACGAACCAGCATCATTCATTACACTCGGACTGAACTTCTCCGAACCGCACACGCCATTGACCGCCTCGCAAGGTGTGAGGGGTTCGAGGCGCACGCGCGCGCCGCAATGATTCGAACCGAGTAATAATCGGCTTTCAGCAAAGGCTATGTCATCACCACTCGACAAGATCAAACCGCAGGTACGAGGGATAAAGGCCTACAGCCTTGCGTCACTGAAGGCGCCAATCAAGCTCAACCAGAACGAGAATCCCTACGAGATGCCGGTCGAGATCAAGGCCGAAGTGTTCCGCCGGCTGGAGCAGCGTCCCTGGTCGCGCTATCCCACATTTGTCCCCTCGGACCTGCTCGGGAAGTTAGCGCAGCATGCGGGCTGGGTCCCGGACGGGGTGATCGCGGGAAATGGCTCGAACGAGCTGATTCAGGCACTTCTGACTGTGACCGTTGGTCCGGGAACGAAGGTCATCATCCCGGAGCCGACGTTTACGCTCTATCGACAACTGGTCACGGTTCTTGGCGGCGAGGTGATCGGCGTGTCGCTCAACGATCGTCTCGCGTTTCACCTTCCGAAGCTCGCGAGCAAGGTCGCGATCGTCAAACCAGATTTGACCATTATCTGTTCGCCGAACAACCCGACAGGTTGCACAATCAGCCAGCGGGATCTGCGTCTGCTGCTGCGAGGATCAGACGGACTGATCGTCGTCGATCAGGCATATGTCGAGTTCGGTGGCGAAGACTTTGTGCCATTGCTCAAGGAGTTTCCCAATCTTATTATTTTGCGGACTTTCTCGAAGGCGATGGCGATGGCAGGTCTGAGAGTCGGCTACCTGCTTGCTTCACCTCAATTGGTGACGGAGATCAACAAGGCAAAGCTGCCCTACAATATCAACTTTTTTTCGCAGATGGCGGCCGAGGTTGCGATCGAGCGCTTCTCACTCTTGCGACCGCTCATCGAACAGATCAAGAACGAGCGGGAGAGACTGTTTGGCGAACTGCGAAACATCAACGGAGTTGCGCCGGTGCCCTCCGAAGCGAACTTCCTCCTGCTCCGCACTTCCGTGCCACCGGGAGATTTGTTTGAGCGACTCCAGACGCGTGGTATTCTGATCCGCGATGTCAGTAAGTACCCGATGCTCAGCGAATATGTGCGTCTCAGCGTCGGCACTTCTGGTGAGAATGAACGCCTGCTTTTTGAGCTGCAGGACATCTTCGGAAAGTCATGAAGCGTCAAGCCGAAATCACGCGTAAGACCAAAGAGACTGATATCCGCGTCTCGCTTATCCTCGAGGGTACAGGGAAGGGCCGGATCGATTCAGGCGTTCCGTTCCTCAACCACATGCTCGAGCTCTTCGCGAAACACGGCCTCTTCGATCTGACAATCAAGTGCAAAGGCGATGTTCATATTGACGACCATCACACGGTTGAGGACATTGCCATTTGTCTTGGCAAAGCGTTTACCCAGGCGCTTGGAGACAAACACGGGATCGCCCGTTTTGGAGCCGCATACGTCCCGATGGACGAAACGCTGGCCCGGGCTGCTGTCGACCTCTCGGGACGCTCGTATCTCGTCTACCACGTCAAGACAACGCGGCAGAAGATCGGCACATTTGCGACCGAGTTGGCCGAGCATTTCTGGCACTCCTTCGTCGAGCACTGCAAGTGCAACCTGCATGTCGAGGTTTTTTACGGTCGCAATCAGCATCACATCATCGAGGCGGTCTTCAAGTCTGCGGCGCGGGCGCTCTCGCAAGCTGTCCGCGAAGACGCCCGAATCGAGGGTGTCATGTCCACCAAAGGGGTCCTTTGAGATGTCGGCGGTCGCGATCATTGATTATGGCGTCGGGAACCTCCGCAGCGTTGAGAACGCGTTCACTTCACAGGGGATTCCCGCGGTAGTGAGCAGCGACGAAGCGGTGCTTCGCAAAGCTGAAAGGCTGGTTCTGCCGGGTGTCGGCGCTTTCAAGGCGTGCATGCGAGGTCTTGAGGAACGGGGTTTTGACCAGCTTGTTTGTGAAGCAGCGCACCAGGGAAAGCCCGTTCTTGGGCTCTGCGTCGGTCTACAGATGTTTTTCGACGAGGGTCACGAGTTTGGCGTTCATCGCGGCCTTGGATTGCTGCCCGGACGGGTCGTCCGATTTGCCGAAGATCTGCGCGTACCCCATGTCGGCTGGAATCAGGTTAGTCTTCGCCGCCAACATCCGGTCTTCCGAGACCTTGCAGACGACTCGTTTTTCTATTTCGTGCACTCCTATTATGTGGAAGCCCGCGAACCAACTGACGTCCTCGGAGAGACGGAGTACGGTCTTCGCTATGCTTCCATTTGCGGAAAAGAGAACCTGATTGGCGTGCAGTTTCATCCGGAGAAGAGCCAGGCCACCGGGCTGAAACTGCTGAGGAATTTTGCGGAATTGTAAGAAAAGTTTCCGCAACAACGCCGGCGACAGCAAGGACTGAAGCGGGCGCGGCTCGTGTATTGACGGCGTCCTTACCACCCCCGTTGTCCCCTGTTGTCCTTTTTGTTTCGGTTGTCCCTGTTCCTCTCCTAAGTGACCTCTCGCAGTCGCCGAATCTGCGCCGCGTGGTTATGCGCATGCGCAGCATAAATGCGCAACCATTTCTCAGTCGAGTATCTCCCTGATTCGGTGTGCCAGCCCTCACGCTGCCAGTCCTCTTCGGACATGTGCGAGATCACTTGCACAGTCGTCGCACGAGCCGCGCGAAGCGCCTCAAGCGACGGTGCGATCTGACGATCGTTGTATCGTAACCTGGTTGAAAACAAATCCTGATCGTACCCGTGGATGACCGTGTGCTCCTCCACCAGAAGGAGCCTCAGACGAATCGCGCTTGTCATTTCGCTGTCAGCCAGGTGATGGACGATCTCGGCTGCACTCCACCCTCCCGAGCTTGGATGAGCCGTCAGCGCCTCCGCTGAAAAGCCCTCAAGACTTCGGACCACTTCCTGGTAGCCATCGGCGTACCTTGCGATTAGCTCTTCTCTTTCTTCGCTCGTCATCGCGCTCCTTTACTTCTGTCCGCGCTGATAATTGCTGACGTGCTCCGGCACCTCGAGGCCCGGCAATAAGCGGGGGTCATCGACCGGCACGCCAGTCTTCACTGTCAGGGGAAGTTCACCAGCCCAAACAGGCAGCAAATAGTCATCCTCGTCATCCTTTGGCGGGCCCGTTCGGACCTTCGCAGAGGCCTCGGAGATCGCCAAGACAAGCACAAGCGTCGCCTTCAGCTCTTGGTCCGTAGGTTGCCGAACCCCGTCCCATCGCCCCGGGACTATGTGCTCAGTGATCGCGCGTAGCGCTTCCAACTTCTCTTCAGGATCATCCACAACGGATGCCTTACCCAGTATGACAACTGATCGGTAGTTGATCGAGTGATGAAACGCGGAGCGCGCCAGAACCAACCCATCAACGAGCGTCACCGTGACACAGACCTCGATGCCCATTCCGACGGAACGCAACATCCGGCTCGCAGCGGACCCATGAAGATACACCCGGTCATCGACACGGCCGTACGCGGTTGGAATCACGTAGGGTTGCCCTTCACTCGCGAAGCCAACGTGACAAATGAAGGCTTCATCAAGAATGCGGTGTATCTCGTCAAGGTCGTAGACTCCACGCTGTGGCAGCCGCTTGACGGTGGTTCGAGTTGTTGGCGCAAGTGCTTTGACCATATTCACCTTCAGGCAACACTACCAAGGCCGACGCTGGGGTTCAAGCAGGGCGAAGAATGGGAGGAGGTCAGTTTGGCGAAGCCAGACCAACCACTACCAGAAAAATCCTTGCCTGCGAGGAGAAAATGAGTACTATTGTCGGGCACATGGAAGCAGAGAAACCACGCGAGACGGGCCTTGGCGCCTGGCGCCTTCACCAACAGACATCCCCCTGATTATCGATGACTATCATTCCGGCGATTGATTTGCGCGGAGGGCGTTGCGTAAGACTAACCCAGGGCCGCGCCACTGACGAGACCATCTACTCTGACAACCCGGTTGCAGTCGCTCGACGATGGCATGAAGCGGGTGCCGTCATACTGCATGTCGTCAACCTTGACGGGGCATTGGGGAACGAAGACGCTGGCAACCTCAAGGCCCTTGAGTGCATTCTCCGCGAAGTCAGCATCCCGGTTCAGTTTGGTGGTGGCGTGCGCACATTGGAGGACGTCCGTCGGCTCAAAGAGCTGGGCGCAACGCGTATCGTCATCGGTACAGCCGCCATCGAGAATCCCGCACTCTTTGGGCAAATGGTGAACGAGTTTCGCTCGATCATCGTCGCTGGGATCGATGCCCACGATGGTAAGGTGGCGCTTCGCGGGTGGGAAAAGCTCTCTGAGCTCGATGCCGTCACGTTCGCGCAGCGGGTCGCCGAGCTGGGTGTCGAGCGCGTCGTCTATACCGACATCGCACGAGACGGCATGCTGGGTGGCGTTAATCTCGATGCAACCCGCGCGATCGCCGAAGCCACGGGGCTGAAAGTGACCGCGTCCGGCGGGGTCTCGACGCTCGATGACATATACGCTCTGCGCGATCTGGAACAGTATGGAGTCGACAGTGTGATTGTCGGAAAGGCTCTCTACGAAGGCCGGTTTACTCTCGAAGACGCCCTCGATGCGGCGGACGAATGACTCAATCAACAGGTGCAGCCCCTGCCGATTGAGTGGGACACACCCCTCGCCAACGATCTCGATGTTTCACACAAGAAGCCAAAGACCCGGGTTAATTCGGTGAATTTAAACGAGTTGTAATTGATTCCGGGGGGCTCGCTTGAACTGTGGGCTCGTTCGTGGTATTTCAGATAGCCTTTTACTTGAACCGGATCGGACACATGGGTGCCTGGCGAGAAGAGACGTTCTAATAAGCTATGTCTAAAAGTCTGGTCATCGTGGAATCGCCCTCAAAGGCGAAAACTATCAACAAATATCTTGGCAAGGGATTCACCGTGCTGGCATCGGTAGGTCATATCAAGGACCTTCCGAAGAAGGGGCTCGGAGTCGACGTCGACAACAATTTCGCGCCGACTTATGAAGTCATGCCGGGCAAGGAGAAGGTCGTCAAGCAGATCAGGGATGCCGCCAAGGAGGCTGAGACGGTCTACGTCGCGACGGACCCGGATCGTGAGGGTGAGGCGATCGGGTTTCACATCGCAGAGGTCGTCAAGAGCGGGCGCGGGCAATCGAAGAAACCCATCTTCCGCGTCATGTTCAACGAGATCACCAAGAGCGCAGTCCAGGAGGCCTTCAATCATCCCGGCGAAATCAAACTGAGCCTCGTCGACGCGCAGCAGGCTAGACGCGTGCTTGATCGACTCGTCGGCTATAAGGTCAGTCCGCTGCTCTGGGATAAGGTGAGACGCGGACTATCGGCCGGTCGGGTTCAGACGGTCGCGGTTCGGCTGGTCGTTGAGCGCGAGCGGGAGATTCAGGCGTTCGTCAAGACGGAGTACTGGACGGTGACAGCCAATCTGGCGGCCCACGTCCCCCCGAACTTTGATGCACGTCTTTACAAGATCGCGGATTTAACCGTCAAGAGTTCAGGTTTCGACCAGGGCGTCAAGAAGAACGAAGTACATGTCGGCAGCGAGGAGAGCGCCAGCCAGATCCTCGCTGAGCTTGAAAGTGCCCGCTATCTCGTCAGCGAAGTCAGCAACAAGGAAAAGAAGCGCAACCCGGTACCGCCATTCATCACTTCAAAGTTACAGCAGGAAGCCTCGCGCAAGCTTCGTTTTACGGCCAAGCGGACGATGCAAGTAGCGCAGAAGCTCTACGAGGGCGTTGAGCTGGGCGAAGAGGGCCCAACAGGTCTCATTACCTACATGCGAACCGATTCGACGCGGGTTGCCGACAGCGCTCTCGGTGAGGTTCGCGACTATGTGCGAGGGCAATACGGCGAACCCTACCTGCCTCAGAAGGCAATCTACTATCGCTCGAAGAAGGACGCCCAGGATGCGCACGAGGCCATTAGGCCGACCGCGGTGACCCGCACTCCCGAGTCGCTTGCGCGTTACCTCGAAAAGGATGCGCTCGCATTATACCGGCTTATCTGGCAACGCTTCGTCGCATCGCAGATGATGCCCGCGATCTTCGATCAGACAACAATTGACATCCAGGCGGGCGATCGCTACCTCTTTCGCGCCACCGGTTCAGTCATGAAGTTTGATGGCTTTCTGGCAGTCTATGAGGAGGGGAAGGACGAAAAGGACGAGGAGGATGAGGAGCGCACTCACAAGCTCCCGCGGGTCGAGAAGGGCGAAGTCCTGAAGCTTAATTCGATCGCACCTGATCAGCATTTTACGGATCCCCCGCCCCGCTTTACTGAGGCGACGCTCGTCAAGACACTCGAAGAAAAAGGCATCGGCCGGCCATCTACTTACGCGTCGATCATGAGTGTCATTCAGGATCGTGAGTACGTCGAGAAACTCGAAGGCAAGTTCTCGCCGACGGAACTTGGCTTTCTTGTCAACGACCTTCTGATCGAGAATTTCGCAGACATTTTCAACGTCGAGTACACGGCGCGGATGGAAGAGGAGCTGGACGAGATCGAAGATGGACAGCTGGCGTGGACCGACGCGTTGCGTGAGTTTTACGATAAGTTCACCAAGGACCTGACAGCCGCGCAAAAGCATATGCGCGACGTCAAGCGCCAGGAGATCGTCACCGAAGAGGTGTGTGACAAGTGCGGCGCAAAAATGGCCATCAAGTTTGGACGATTCGGACAGTTCCTGGCCTGCACCAATTACCCTGAGTGCAAGTCGACCCGGGAACTCGCCAAGGCGGGCGCCCCCAGCGGACAAACCGAGCCCGCAGCTGAGGCAGCCGAGAATCCTTACGCCGATGAGGTGTGCGAGAATTGCGGCAGTTCAATGGTTCTCAAGCGTGGTCGCTTCGGCCAGTTTCTCGCCTGCACGGCCTATCCGAACTGCAAGACAACGCGACGGATCACCAAGAGCGGCGCTGTCGCTCCACCCCCAGTCATGCTTGATGAGCCGTGCCCCGATTGCGCTTCGCCACTCTCGATCAGACAGGGTCCATACGGTGAGTACACCGCCTGCTCGCGCTATCCCGAATGCAAGTACATCAAGCGGGAAACCACTGGCGTCGCCTGTCCGCGTCCGGGTTGCAAGGGTGAGTTGGTGGTCAAGAAATCGAAGCGGCGCAAGACGTTCTATGGCTGCGGCCAATACCCGGATTGCGACGCCGTCTTCTGGGACAAGCCTCTTGCACAGACGTGTCCACAATGCCAGGCACCATTTTTGCTTGAGAAGTACAACGCAAAGACGGGCTCGACAATGCTCCACTGTCACAAGGAAGACTGTGACTACAAGGCAGGCGATACAGAAGCCGCGGTCGCAAGCCCGAAACCCGCGAGGCGCTCTCGCAAGGCATCTTAGTGGTATGTAACAGAGATCTCGCTAGCACTTGAACCACAGAGACACGGAGACACAGAG
>JANNRD010000242.1:0-2341 GCA_031401095.1 Acidobacteriota bacterium | reverse complement strand
TCGCGTAGCAATGGGATCGCCTCAAGCGGATCGCTGGTGCTGACAAAGTTGCAATAACCCTGCTCCTCCAGCGTCGCCTGCAGCACGTCGATCAATAGCGCTTGGTCATCCACCAGCATGACGACCGCGTCCCGCAGCGATTCCAGCACTTGCGTCTCGTCCGGAAGGTCGTCCGCCGCGTCATTCGCGACGCAACTCCAGTCGCCGTTCGCGCCGGTTTCGCTCGGGCTTTGGCTGGTGGAGCCGATGGCTGCCCTCATGGGTTTGGTCCGTACTGTAGCGATACGTTCTTAGGCGGCAATCCCGATTCTTCGCTGGTCGAGTTGAACAACCGATTTGTTTAACCGCGACCAGGGCCGAATCGGACCGGCGTGAGGACCGCCCCCTATCTTTCAGGCGATCGCGATTAAAGTAATCGGTTAGCGGCCAATTCGGGCCTACCCTTAACGCGCTCCGAGCGCTTGGCACCAGCAGTTCTAAATTCAAAATTCAGCGATGCATCAAAGTGGTGGATGCGGTACGCGTTGGCCAATTAAACGGAGATAAGGGGGCGCTAAGTCCCGCGATTCGTCATTATTAAAATAGTTCTTGTAAACAGTTATTTATAGTGTTAACGTGGTTTTTCGTCTTTCAACAAGCCACGAGTTACCACGATCAGGCCTGCACTTCGCCCATCCGCTGCGCGACTGCGCGCCGCTACCCTGATTGAGCGGATCGGTGCGGCCTTCTCGGGTATGCCTGACACACGAGGCAAGAGCAACAACCAGCGCTATACCGTGGCGGATGCGGCGCTGTCTGCCTTCGCGATCTTCTTCACCCAAAGCCCCTCGTTCCTCGATAGCCAGCTCAGAATGCAAAAGGAGCAAGGCAAGAACAACGCCGCGTCGCTCTTTGGTGTGCACCAGATTCCCAGCGACAACCAGATTCGCAATCTGCTCGATCCAGTGTCGCCGGAAACGCTGTTTCCCCTCATGGCCATGATCGGCGATGAACTGTACCGCGCTGGCAATCTCGATGGTTTCCGCTCGATCAATCAGAGCTTTCTGGTCGCTCTCGACGGCACAGACTTCTTTTCGTCGGAGAATATTTCCTGCCCTTGCTGCACGACGTCCACGCTCAAAAATGGCAAGACACTGAATCGCCATATCGCGGTGACCCCCGTTCTGGTATCGCCCAAGCAGAACGCCGTGGTGGCGCTGGCGCCCCAGTTTGTTCAGCCACAAGACGGCCATGACAAGCAAGACTGCGAACTGGCGGCCGCCGGGCGTTGGCTCGCCCAGTGGGGCGCGCACTATGCGCCCTGGGGCATGACCTACCTGGGGGATGACTTGTACTGTCACGAGCCCCATTGTGTGCGCGTGCTGGAACAGCACGCCCACTTTCTATTCACCTGCAAGCCGCAATCGCACGCGACTTTGTATGAGTGGGTCGCGGACTTCGCCCGCAATGGCACCGTGGCGAGCGTTGTGCGCACCCGTCGTGTCGGCAAGAAGCCATTCACCGATACCTACCGCTACGTCAATGAGGTGCCGCTGCGTAACAGCGACGACGCCCTGATGGTCAATTGGTGCGAACTCGTCACGACCGATGCCGTGGGCAACACCGTGTTCCGCAATGCCTGGGCAACATCCCATCGGATCACGCCCGACAATGTCGCAGAACTTACCGCCGCAGCTCGCGCCCGTTGGAAGATCGAGAACGAGAACAACAACACGCTGAAAACCAAGGGCTACCACTTCGAGCACAACTTCGGCCACGGCAAGCAGCATCTGTCGAACCTGTTTGCGACGATGATCCTCCTGGCCTTCCTGGTGCACACCACGCTGGACTGCATCGATGCGTCCTACCGCGCCGTGCGTCATGCGCTCCCGTCTCGACGAACCTTCTTCGAGCATTTGCGCGCGCTGATCCAGTACTTGCCGTTCGATGACTGGAACCACTTGATGCAGTTCATGCTCCAGCACCTCGATCCCGAGGCCGCAGACACCGGATAGGCAGCCCCCCTGTAGCCACACCGGCAACACCCCTTCAATACTTCAACCGGATTTCTAAATGAGAATTGCTGCGTTCTTGTTGGCCATTTGCCACGCACGCTTTCTGCAAGCAGACGCGCTCTTTGAGCCCGACGAGCCAACGCGAGATCGACAAAAGGAAACGACGCTTCGATTATGTCAGCCATTGGCTCCATGCTCCATTTGAACGTGAAATACCTCAGAATATCTACCGCATGGTTCACGACGAGAGTGCCGAGTCACGTGATGCACCGCGTAGCTGTACCTCGCTCCGGGCGCCCTGGATCGCGTGGTAGTCGCCGATCATTGGCCCGGAAGTGGAGGAGGGC
>JANNRD010000241.1:0-2527 GCA_031401095.1 Acidobacteriota bacterium | reverse complement strand
CGCGTTCCTCGATCCGATCGAGTGCAAATGCCTGGCGCGTGGCGGCAATGTTCCGTTCGATGTATGGCGTCTCCTTGGCCAGCTCGTTTGGCGAAACCGACAGCCGCTGGAATATTGCCGGCGCAATACTTCCAAGCAACAGCACGACTACATTGAGTCCGACCCCAAGCCATAGAAGGCGTGCCTTCTGGCGAAAGCAGCAGACTAATGCCAGAACCGCCCCGATTATCGCAGCCACCACTTCAATCCGGAAAATGGGCAGTCGCAAATGGAGGTCCGTATAGCCTGCGCCCGCCACTGCCCCCGCATCCGAAAACAGCACGCCGGGCAGTTTGAGGTAGTTATCGCAAGCGAGTGCCAGAAAGATGAGACCCACGAGAATGAGAAGGTGGTTTCTCGAGCCTTTCGCGAGGTCCAGCTTAAACCGCTTCTTGCTGATGTCCTCGATCGCGCGCGTAGCATAAATCAGCGATGTCCCTATCAGAGTGGCGAGCAGCAGCGTCAGGAACCAGCTGGACAGTGTCTCGAGCAGCGGGAGACTAAAGACATAAAATGCGATGTCTCGGCCAAAGACCACGTCTACTTTTCCAAAGGGTGCCTGATGTCGGAACCGCAGATAGGTCTCCCACAGTCCCCAGCCCGCGCTCGCAAAAAGCAGCGAAAGGACAAAAGCTGCGGGGATCGCGAGTCGCGACACCAGTCGAGCGAAGTTCGGAGCCGGAATCCTCTCACCCTCGATCTCGAAATAGCCTTCCGGCACCGGTAGCTCGGGGCAGAACCGCCGCGCGATCCTGACATTGATCAGCAGAACCGCGATCGAGATTAAACCAGTCACCACTGCCAGCCAGATCTTGGTCGTGAGGGTCGTCGTAAAGACCTGCTCATAACCTAACTGGCTGAACCAGAGAAATGTCGTATAGAAGCCGGCAAAGGCTGGCCAGAAGACCAGCACCAGAAAGGCGAACAACACGGCCGGGATGATCAATCCGCGTCGACTAGTTAGCATGGAGAAGCTCCGTCGGAAGAGAGAGGTCGACTGTCCGTCTTAGCCCTCTCAAGGGCACATCGAAGAAAGCCGGCCTAGCGTTGAGCTGCTGGAGGTCGGATGCGCCAGCTCTTATCGACATAGCGCTCCTTCCCGACCGTCGTTGTTTGCAATACCGATTCGCCGCCAGCGCGAGTGCTGACGCGATGGATCTGAGTTTCCGAGACGACCTTTTCGGGGTCAGGTCCGTCAAGCAAGGCCTCACTCAGAACTCGCCCATCCATTTCAGTGAAGCCTGGTATTCCGAGCAGCGAGAGGATCGTCGGCGCGATATCGACGTTGCTGGCAGGTACCTGCGAAACGGCAGTGCGCTTGAAATCCGCACCCCAGAGAATGGTCGTGTTTCGCATTGACCACGGACTCATTCCACCGTGTCCACTTCCCGGTCCGCTCATCGCGCCGGTGTCATTCGCTGTCGTCGTGTAGTGTGTCCCGGGTGTGCTGGACTGCGCCGGTCCTGATCCCCAAGGCAGGGTAAAGAGAATATCTGGTCCCCGCTCCGCGTTTGCCCCGTGAATCAACTCGAGCGGGAACGTGCCGGGGATGGGTGGGTTGCCCGCGCTGAAGACGACATCGACCCAGGGCTGTCGTTCAAGGAAGCGCGCGATCCGTGCAATTCGCGCGCGATCTCGATTCCTAACGTGCAGCAAGACGGACTGCCCATTCGAGGCGATCACCACGTCGTCTGATTGCGCGCTGGCCTTGAGACCGGCGCGAACGAGCTCCTCTGTCAGATTGACACCGTAGTCATGCCTACTAAAACCGTGGTCGGAAATGACGAGAACGTCAGTCGTCTCACCAAGACCCAGCTCGGCGACCTTGGCCAGCGTCAGCCCGATGTTGCGGTCGCTGTTATGAAGCGCAGCACGCGCCTCTTTCGAGCCCACGCCGTACCGATGCTGTGCGCCGTCCGGTTCGGTTAGCCAGTCGATAACCACCTGCGGGCGATGGACTGGGAGGATGTACTCACGGAGGACCCGATCGGTCCAGTCGACGAGCGGCGACCCCTCCTCGATGGGCGCCGCGCCAAAGCGCTCGAGGATGATCGAGTTGATCTCATCGGGGAAGGCCACCCGTTTTCCAGGATCAAAGTTGCCATTGACAAGGACGCCAATTCCCTGTGGACCGCGATGGTTGAGCAACAGAGCGTTACCCGTCGACCCGGAACTGATGGCAGCGTATCGGACGCCGCGCTCGGCCAATCTCTCACCAAGACTTCGCGTCAACAGCAGTCGGCCATTGCTTGCCGAAGCGAGCTTCAAGAGTTCACGCCAGTCGCCAGTGTTGAATGGTCGATTGGGATAGACACCCGCGTGGAACATCGAATTGCTGACGAGGCCGTTTCTGTCAGGGTATGTGCCGGTCGAGATGGCTGCCGTGTTGACGCGAGTCACGCTTGGGAAGACACAGTGCGCGTTTGGGTAATTAGTTCCCTCGCGCCGAAGGCGTTCGAGGGTCGGTGTATCCTGCGCGTTGATTGAG
>JANNRD010000240.1:0-5275 GCA_031401095.1 Acidobacteriota bacterium | reverse complement strand
CATCGGGCGAATAGGAGACAGCGGATAGAGAGCTGCCTGGTGCGCGACCACCAGGAACGCAAGGGCGCCAATCCTCGTTCTCCAATCCCGTGGCTTGAGCAAGCCGAGCAGCAACCCGAGCGCGAGGCAGGCTACGAAACGCGGGAAGTAGCTGATGTTACGCCGCCACCTCGCCTTGACGGCGCCCTCTGGTGCGACGTAGGGAATATTGCTGAGAGTGATCTCGATCGGATTGCCGTCGCGCCATACGGCAATCGCCTGAGTCGGCCCGGAGGGAAGTGACGCCCGCCAAAGGAACTGCGTGATCCGGCTGTACCTCTGATCACCGTTGACCGCCATGATCCAGTCGCCTGGTTCGAGCTTGTCGGCAGCCGGCCCGTTCGGGTCGACCGTCGCGACGCGTATCCCATCCCTCTCGGAGCTGGTTGTGTATCCGAGTCTGTCGAGATGGTGATACTTAAAGATCATGAGGCCGGTAAAGGTGCCGAGCACAACGTAGATCAGACCCGCAAAGATTGTGAAGGCAAAAAACCAGTGCTTGAAGTTCCTGGATTCCATTGTCGACTTTCCCGACCGCGTCTCGGTTTCCAATTGGCTCAGCATCGGTCTCGTTAAGCCGCCTCAGGATAGCCGTACCTGAAGCGCACCTCAAACTGGAAAGCCTGTTCTCAGAAATCAACGGCCACGGGCCTGCCTCCTAACCCACCGCGGATTAGCCTCCCAATGAGGGCAGATCATAAGACCGCTCTGTCGTTTTGTATCGGATGGGATTCGATGAATGGCTCGATGACAGATGTACTGCGCAGCCGTCGCAGCGTTGCTCGCCGGCGCAAGACAGGAAAGGGCACAACTCTTGCTTGCGCTTCAGTGTTCCAACGGGTGGGAGGTGACCCCGGGAATAGGAGCGCGGTCTGGGAGCGATTATCGTGCCCGCGAGCCCTGGGATCGTTTGTCACTCCGGATCAAGTGTCACTCCGGATCAAGCCCCAAGCCGGTTGGGGAGTTCGTCAGCAGCAGATTGCCGGAATGCACCGATCACGGCATTTCACGGCCTTAAGGACTGGAAACACAGGTAATAGGGCGATCTCTTGCTAGCTGGAGATGCAAAGAGAATAGCTCACTCGTCATTCCTGGGCTTTGTTCGGCGGTCTCTTGCAACTCCCGCCCGAACAATGGCTAAGAACGTGGCAGGCTTCTGATCTGGGAAATAGTTCCCACGGCGAGGGAGATATTGCGGGAATTTACGAGGAGGGGTGTTGCTGAATAGGCAGGCTGAATTTGCAAAAGGATGACGAGACACACTTGGCTCGGCTCAGGGTCGAGGTTCCCGGTGAGGGCTACCATGAGGGATTGATCTCATGTCAGGTGGCGTGTCCAGTCCACACCGACGCGCGCGGTTATGTTCGCGCCATCGCCGAAGGGCGCTTTGAAGAAGCCTACCTGATTGCGCGCGGTCCAAATCCCTTCGCTTCCATTTGTGGGCGAATCTGCGGGGCACCGTGCGAAGCGGCCTGTCGGCGCGGGAAGGTTCCGCGAGTGGATGACGATGGGCGCTTCGTTACCAACGACCGGCCGATTTCAATCCGCGCGTTGAAGCGATTTGCCTGTGAGCAGGCGGGGCCGGAATCCCGGCCCACCGCTGATGTCCTGCGCGCGGTTCAATCATTTGTCCCTTCCGTCGCAGCCAACGCCGACGAGGTCGCCGCTCTGCTAAGTTCTTGCCTGGATGGGAGATTTACGAGGGCCACAGGCGAACGGATCGCCATCATTGGCGCGGGACCGGCAGGCCTGTCGGCGGCACACGACCTCGCGCTCATGGGATTCAAGCCGACTGTGTTTGAGGTCGAACCGGTGGCAGCCGGAATGCTGGCGGTTGGAGTTCCCGCCTACCGCTTACCCCGTGAGTTGATCGCCAGAGAGGTTGCTGTGATCGAAGCGCTTGGCGTGGAGATTCGCTGTGGCGTGACGATCGGGAAGGACATCGCCTTCGCTGATTTGCGGCGCGATTTCGCCGCAGTGCTGATCGCGGTCGGTGCGAAATCGTCGCGGAGTCTCGGATTACCCGGCGAGCGCGGGCCGGGTGTCTTCGGTGGCGTTGATCTGTTGCGCGCCGTCTCGCTGGGAGAGCAGTTGGACATCGGACGTGATGTTGTGGTCTTCGGCGGCGGCAATGTCGCCTATGTCGTAGCGCGGACTGTGCTGCGGCAAATCGCTTATGACACTGCCCGGACGGCGGCGCGTTTGGCAGGAACGATGCGCGTGCATCTGGTCTCGCTCGAGAGTCTGGAAGAGATGCCGGCCGACACGATTGAAATTATGGAAGGTGACGAAGAAGGAATAGAACGGCATAACGGCTGGGGTCCGATTGAGATTGAGCGCAGCGACAAGGGCGAAGTCAGCAGTGTTCTTTTCCGGCAATGCAAGCGAGTTTATGACGAGAACAAGCGATTCGCGCCCGAATTCGACGACCAGGTCAGAGAGACGATTCGGTGCGACACGGTTCTGCTGGCGGTCGGCCAGTCACCGGCACTGTCCTTTGTCGAAGACGGCGGCGGTGACATTGAAATGATGCGCCCCGGCTGGCCGAAGGTGGATCCCGCTACGCTGTCCACCACTGCGCGAGGCGTTTTTGTGGCGGGTGATCTGGCGCACGGCACACGACTCGTGATTGATGCTGTAGCTTCGGGCAAGGCGGCCGCTCGCTCTATTTATCAGCACCTGACTGGTCGCACGCTGACTGCTGATTCGGTGACGGCTCACAACATCCTGGAGAATTATCGAAGGGAACGCGGTTACGAGGCTATCCGCCGGGTTACCCCGTCGGTTATTCACCCCGCAGAGCGGCTGCGCCACCCGGAAGTCGTGGTCGAGCAGGGATTCAGTGCCGCCGAAGCGATGAAAGAAGCTTCGCGCTGTCTGGATTGCGGCGTGACTCCGGTCTTCGATGGCGCGCGTTGCGTACTTTGTGGCGGCTGCGCGGATGTCTGCCCGACGCAATGCCTGAAGCTGGTCTCGCTGGCCGACCTTGAACTGAATCACGACCTGAGCGGGGCCATTGAAACCGCTCTCGGCACGGATCTCGAATTGAATGAGCATTCGGCGATCTTGAAGGATGAAGATCGCTGCATTCGCTGCGCCCAGTGCGAGCAGCGCTGCCCGACCGAGGCCATCACGATGGAACGCGTCAGTTTTTTAACTTTCTGGAGGTCTGCATGACGGTCAAAGCCGGCGAACCACAATCACGCCTCGATCCCGAACCGATGCCGCGCCGTGACTTTCTGGGACTGGCGGCCCTCTGGGCGACTGCGACGGCGTTGCTTTTTTCGGTACTGGGGATGTTGAGGTTACCGCGTGCCGCGGTGCTCTCGTCGCCGTCGAAGAAATTCAACGTCATGTTACCCGCGGCGCTCTCACCGGGTGAAGCATTTGTCCCGCCGGGTCGCGCGGTAGCGCTCTTCCGGGATGAAGAGGGTGTGCACGGCATCTCCACGACCTGCACTCATCTCGGCTGCGTCGTCAAACCGACGGCTGAAGGCTTTGAATGTCCGTGTCATGGCTCACGCTTCGCGCTCGATGGGGCCGTCACAAAAGGTCCTGCGCCGCGGGCGCTCAACTGGATCAGGGTGAGCAGTAGGGGTGGCGGTTGGGCAGTTGATGAAGAGGCCAAGGTGCCTGCTGGGACAAAGGTAAAAGCATGAACACCACAACACCCGACAAGAGGGCCTTACATGTTTTCCGGGACAACCTGCTTGCGGCGCCGCGGCGGTTTATGGAAACAGCCTTTCGTACCGGTAGGCCGACAACTGACCGCTCGCGCTCGACCTTTGTCTTCGGGAACGTCTTTCTGCACCTCCATTCGGTCAGAACGCATCGATGGAATCTGCGTTGGTCAACCAACATGGGATTGGGTATCGCTACCACCGCAGCCTTTCTGATCACGGTGGTAACTGGCGTTTTGTTGATGTTCTATTACAAGCCCTATCCCAACGTTGCCTACGATTCGGTAAAAGACATTCATTTTGTCGTTCCGACAGGCCGTTTTATTCGCAACATCCACCGCTGGGCGGCCAATGTCATGGTGGTTACGGTGATCCTGCATATGGCGAGGACTTTTTATACGGCGGCGTATCGCAAGCCGCGCGAGTTCAACTGGCTGATCGGCATGGGATTGTTCGTCACCACGCTCGGACTGTCATTCACAGGCTATCTTCTTCCGTGGGATCAACTAGCCTACTGGGCGATCACGATTGGCGCGAACATCGCGCAGTCTCCGCGCGAAGTGACCGATGCGCTCGGCATCACCCAATGGTTCGATCCGGGCGGGTTTCAACGGCTGCTGCTTCTTGGCTCAGATGTGGTCGGCGAAGAAGCGCTGATTCGTTTTTACCTTCTGCACGTCATGATTTTGCCGCTTGTGCTTGTCGCGCTGATGGCCGTCCACTTCTGGCGGACACGCAAAGATGGCGGGATGGTCAGGCCGGCTGATGCAGATGCGCGTCTGAGGTCGAGGTCGGAAGAGACATATCCGGTCTTCACGGAAAACCCAACCAAGACGTATCACCTTGCAGCCATCGTCAAGGGCAGAACACCAGTCGTTGGGCGCGGCCCGGAAAACACCGTGCCTTCGATGCCGCACCTTTTTTATGCCGAGCTGGCGGTGCTGATGTTGACGACCTTTGTCTGCATCGCACTCTCGCTCATCGCTGACGCGCCACTCAAGGAACTGGCCAATCCCGGAGTGCCAGAAAATCCGGCAAAGGCGCCGTGGTATTTCCTGGGCCTGCAAGAGATGGTGGCGTTTTCGGCCTTTATGGGCGGCATCGGCATCCCGGCCATCGTCCTGCTTGGGCTTGGCTTGATTCCATTCCTCGATCGAGAAACCGACGGGACGGGCGATTGGTTCGGCGGGCCGGGCGGCTGGCCGCTGGTCAAAGAAAGTATTCTGGTCGGTCTGGGCGCCTCGTTGTTGATGGAAACGATCGCGATCCGCTTCGGTTGGATCCGCGAGTGGTTCCCCCATGTGCCCCAATTGATCATCACCGTCATTAACCCGGGCACCATGCTGACCCTGATTTATGGCTTGTATTCGGTGTGGCTGGTGCGGCGCTTCAACTCGACGCGCGCGGGCGCGTTGGGGCTCTTCACCTGTTTCCTGTGCGGGTTTCTGGTGTTGACGATCATCGGGACATATTTCCGGGGCCCGAACTGGGCCTTTTACTGGTCGCCAGCCGATTGGCCGAAGCACTGACAGACAACTGTGGCGCACGACTTAGGC
>JANNRD010000239.1:0-5219 GCA_031401095.1 Acidobacteriota bacterium | reverse complement strand
GCTTGAGCCTCAATGGTCGATTCGACATTGTGCATGCGCGAACGTTCATCGGCGGAATGATGGGACTCGCGATCGCTCCTCTCACTGGGGCAAAACTGATCTACCACAACGAGGGTTTCTACCCCGATGAGCAGGTGGACGGCGGTGTTTGGCGCGCGGGGTCTACGCCGCACCGAGTAGCGAGGTGGCTCGAGCGAAGAATGTACTCAAATGCCGATGCGATCATTGCGATGTCGCAACGGGGACGCAAGGAGATCGAGGCGTTGACGGCTGTTCGGCGCCGAGGAACCCCTGTCGTAGTTGTTCCGAGTTGTGTCGACCTGGAACTCTTTAGGACCTCGAGCCAGGCTCCGAGTGGGGTAATGGAACTCGTCTATAGTGGGAGCGTTGGTGGCCGCTACATCCTGGACAAGGTTGGTCGATTTGTCTCGATCGCGAAAGAAGTAGTGGGAGAGGTGCACCTCCAAGTGCTGACACGGGCTGAGCCCTCTCTCGTTTCGGGCATGTTGAGCGAGGGCGGGCTCAGGGATGACATCTGGTCAATGGAGAGCGTTGCATATCGGTCGATGCCTGCTCGGCTTGCGAAATCGCGGGCTGGTCTGTTTTTTCTATCTCGGGGGCTAAGTGAACACGGATGCTCACCCACAAAAATCGGCGAGTACTGGGCTATGGGAATGCCAGTGATTACTACGCCAAATGTAAGTGATATCGACGAAATCATTGAGCGCGAGCGCGTGGGCGTAATCGTGCGCGACCACACCGTCGAAGAATATGAGCGGGCAGTCGGCGAGCTAATGGTACTGCTGGCGGATCCTGATCTAGCGCAACGGTGCCGTCATGCAGCCGAGGAGTATTATGCCCTTGAATCGGCTTGCGCACGGCAGTACGAGCTCTATCTCCGACTGATGAGCCGCGACGCGAAGAGACGGAAGGAGATCGTTGAAAGCGACTCTCAAGAGGCTGCGTAGTTCGCAGCCGTTTAATTATCTGGCCACGTCATCTGTTCGTGCGCTTCTGAACGCAACAGGTCTTCACTCAGAACGGGTCATCAAACATCTTCATCGTGTCGGCACGGTCGAGTGCCAGCTTCCGAACGGGCGGATGCTCCGACTTTGGTCTCGCGCCGACGATTGGGTCTCGAATCAGGTGTTCTGGCGAGGCTGGGAGGGATACGAGCCCGAAACGGTACCACTATTCTTTCGGCTCGCCTCACAATCCAAAGTGACCCTGGATGTTGGTGCTTATGTCGGATTCTTCAGCCTGCTGGCGGCGAATGCAAACAGCGCTGGACGGGTATTCGCATTTGAGCCACTACCTGAAATCTTCAGTAGACTGGAGAGTAATGTCAGTCTCAACCGGTTCAAGAATGTAGTATGCAACCGAACGGCGGTTGGTGATCACGATGGCGAAGCAAAGTTCTTCCATACTGACGGCTGTCTTCCCACGAGTTCGAGCCTCTCGTATCGGTTCATGCAAGACACCGAAGGTTTGACAAGCAGCGAAGTGCCGGTTATCACGATCGACAGCTTTGTCCGCCAGCACGAGATCGAGCGCGTGGATCTCATCAAGATTGATACCGAGAGCACTGAGCCGGAGGTGCTCCGCGGTGCGAATGCCACATTGGCGCGCGATCATCCCCTCATCATTTGTGAGGTCCTCGCAGGAAGAGGAAGTGAGAGAGCGCTTGAGGAGCTCCTGCGTCCGCTTGGTTATAACTTCTATCTATTAACGCCCGACGGTCCTCAGCGGCGCGAGAGGATCGAGGGTCATCCGGAGTGGCTCAATTACTTGTTTTCCGCAGCCAATGCGATTGAAGCGCAGGCGGCTGGATCCGTACCAGAAGATTCTTCTCAGAAAGGGTGATGTTGAGCGATCGGCTTCGAGTATGCGCGCTGGTGCCTTATCCGACCGGGACAACGCCGAGCCAGCGGTTCCGCATTGAACAGTGGCTTCCGGCTTTGGATCGGAATGGCATCGCGGTTGATATCCTTCCTTTCATGGACGAGGATTTGCAGCGACTCCTTCTGGGTTCGGGTCGTACCGGCACGAAGCTTATCAAGGGTATTGGGGCGTTTCTCCGACGACCGCGTGAAGTGCTCGCGTCGCGAAACTACGACGCCGTACTGATACACCGAGCGATTTGCGTTGGTGGCCCAGGCATTCTCGAGTACCTGCTCGCGGCGCTGGGTCGCCCTATCCTCTACGATTTCGACGACGCCATCTTTCTTCCCAACACTTCCGAGGCAAATAAGTGGTTTGGCTGGATGAAGTTTCCTGGGAAGACAGCAACTATCTGTCGTCTGAGCTCACACATCGTGGCAGGAAACACTTTTCTTGCCGATTATGCGCGAAGGTACAATCAATCCGTTACGGTGATACCAACAAGCATCGATACGAATCACTACCGGCCAATCGAGAGAAATGGACGGAACGGGTCATTGATAGTTGGATGGACGGGTAGTTCGACATCGCAGACACACTTGGAGCTTTTTGCGCCCGTACTGGGCGAGCTGCTTCGCAAGGAGAGGGTCGAGCTGCGAGTCATCTCCAACCGTGAACCGGAGCTGCCCGGGTTGAAATACGACTGGCGACCCTGGCGACCGGAAACTGAGGTTCAAGAGATCGGACAGTTCGACATCGGAATCATGCCGATGCCAGAGGACAGGTGGTCTCGCGGGAAGTGCGCATTAAAGGCGCTGCAGTATATGTCGATGGGCATTCCTACAATCTGTTCCGCGGTCGGGGCCAATGTCGAGCTGATCGACCATGGAAAGAACGGTTTGCTGGCATCGACTCCGCAGGAGTGGATGACAAATCTCACTGCGTTGATCGAGGATTCGCCGACGCGGGCCAGGCTCGGCGCTGCAGGACGCCAAACGGTCGAGGCATCATATTCAACCGAGCGCTGTGCTGGCCTGTTCGCCGGGGTTGTGCGCAGCTCAGTCGCAAAGGGGAAGAGTTCCAAATGAAGAGAGTTCTTGTCACGGGTGGTGCGGGTTTTGTCGGTTCTCATCTTGTCGACGGTCTGCTTCGACGAGGGCACCGTGTTCGAGTTCTTGACGCTTTCATCAGACAAGTCCACGGTGACGCTCCGCGCCAGCTTCCATCCGAAGTCGAAGTCGTCAAAGGCGACGTCCGTGATCCTAGTGCGGTGGAGGCGGCGCTCTGTGACATCGAGGTTGTCTACCATTTGGCAGCGGAAGTCGGAGTCGGGCAGTCGATGTACGAGATACTGCGATATGTTGACGCCAACACTACGGGCACCGCGGTTCTACTCGAGGCGTTGGTCGAACGTCGCAAGCAGGTGCGCAAGCTGATAGTCGCCTCTTCAATGTCGATCTATGGCGAAGGAGCGTATCGCCGCTCTGATGGTCATATCGAGGCGCCGCAGCCACGACCGGCGGCGCAACTTGCTGCGAGGGATTGGGAGATGCGCTCTGAGGCCGACGGCGAGGTGATGGAGCCAATTCCGACTCCTGAGACGAAGCCGTTGCATCCATCATCGGTCTACGCCGTTTCCAAACAGGATCAGGAACAGTACTGTCTGATAGTCGGGCGCGCCTACGATATTCCAACCATTGCATTGCGGTACTTCAATATTTACGGGCCGGGTCAGGCACTTTCGAATCCCTACACTGGAGCGCTTGCGATCTTCTCATCCAGGTTGCTCAATCAACAGGCGCCGATGATATTTGAGGACGGTCTCCAGAGTCGCGACTTCACGAATGTTGCCGACGTGGTCGAAGCGAACCTTCTGGCGATGGAGTCCGAGGCAGCCAACTATCAGACGCTCAACATCGGCACGGGTGTCGCGACGCCGATCGTCGATGTGGCGCGGATGCTCGCAAAGGGACTGGGAGTCAATATTGAGCCGGAGATCGTCGCGCGGTTTCGTGAGGGTGACATTCGTCACTGTGTGGCTGATATTACGCGTGCGCGTGAGCTGCTCGGTTATCGGCCGAAGACTTCTTTGGTTGATGGTGTGGCGAAGCTGTTGGATTGGGTGAAGGAGCAACGCGCAGTGGATTCGGTTGAAATGGCCACGCAGGAACTGGACTCGAGGGGCCTGGTTAAGTGAACCTGCCCGGGAATTCTCAGGATGCGAGAGATCGCGGAAACTGAAACTTCGTGGATTCCGCGTGCTCTTCGAGACGCAGGGCGGCTTCAATTCCTACCCATGAGCGATATCGTGGGCGTAGAGTAGTGAAGGTATCGAATCAAGTATCATGCTAAGGCGCATCGCGATCATCATAGTGACTCTGATTGGTGTCACCATCCTCGGGGTGAAGGTCGCGTTCATGGTTTTCGATTCACCAGACTTCACGCTCTCCATCCTGGCGGGCGCAATATTCGTGCTCGGCAACCTGGCGATCGTGGCGAGCCGGAAGGAGGATCGCCGCTTCATTATTCGATTGTGGCTTGGCGCGCTTGCACTGCGCATACTGTTCGCATTCGTCGTCTACAACCTCGGTCTGCGCGACAGGATCGCACCGGACTGGGGCACATATGATGCCTTCGGGAATGAGCTCTACCGATTCTGGCAGGGAGACAACACGGGGACCTGGCTGAACTCGCCGGAGGCTCAGTACCGTTCCGGTTGGGGGATGTATTACTACGTTGCAACCGTCTACTCGATCATTGGTCGGAATCCGTTTGCGATTCAGTTGATGAGTTGCGTCTTTGGCGCCAGCGCGTGTGTGCTCGTCTACGAGAATGCTCGGCTGATCTACCCGGTGAAGCGGGTCTATCGACTCGCCGGGATTCTGTGTGCGGTGGTTCCGTCGATGGTTATCTGGACTTCCCAGGGGATCAAAGAGCCGCTGATAGTCTTTCTGCTCAGCGCCATACTGTACTTGACGATGCGGCTCTGTGACCGCGTCAGGGTGACGGACACACTGCTCCTGCTGCTTTCGCTGCTTGGTGTCTATGCGCTAAGACATTATGTCTTCTATGTGGCTTTCATGGCTTCAGCGGCTGCACTTCTCTTCTCCGCGAAGCAGTTCTCGCCAAAGCGCATCCTGCAGGGAAGTCTCGTCGTGCTCGTCATTGGTGTCGCCTTCTCGTATTACGGCGCCGGGGAGGTTGCCGAGAAGTCGTTTGACCTGCAGCGGCTTCACCCGGACTGCATGGCGGTCGCCACATGTTCCACTGAACTGTGGACGGTCAGCATGAGGATCTTAGTGCGCGGGCTCTGTTTTTTGATGTCGGCAATGGCCTCG
>JANNRD010000238.1:0-4237 GCA_031401095.1 Acidobacteriota bacterium | reverse complement strand
GTTGCTGCGTCAGGCTTTCGCCCATTGCGCAAAATTCCCCACTGCTGCCTCCCGTAGGAGTATGGCCCGTGTTTCAGTGCCATTGTGGCTGGCCGTCCTCTCAGACCAGCTACTGATCGTAGCCTTGGTGAGCCATTACCTCACCAACTAGCTAATCAGACGCAGGCTCCTCTTTAGGCGCCCCTCTTGCGAGGAGCTTTAACAACTGTCTCGATGTTGAGCCGCTGCATTATGCGGTATTAGCTCAAGTTTCCCTGAGTTATTCCCCACCCAAAGGCAGATTACCCACGCGTTACTCACCCGGACGCCACTCTACTCATTCCCGAAGGAACTTTCGCGTTCGACTTGCATGTGTTAGGCACGCCGCCAGCGTTGATTCTGAGCCAGGATCAAACTCTCATGTTAAGATCCTGATCGTCCTCCAGCCACCGCGCGATCCCTTCCGGAATCCTCTTGAAAATCCTCGCGGATTAAAAACCCCCGCGGAAATCCCTTCGAACCCCTTCCAACAATCGCTCGACAACCTTCGGACCATCTTACAAACTTCGGTCTCTTTCAAGACTTCAGCTCTCAGTTATCGACGTATAATTCGTTTCTGCCTAGTTTTCAAATATCGCTCTCCGTGCGCTTCCAACATTCACTCAAGATCGCTTTCTTCCAGCCATCTCTCGTTGTCTTTGTTCGCTTTCGAAGATTGCCCGTCCTCACAGGCAAACTCGGATTATATACAAACCAGGGTCAGTGTCAACGAATTTCTTTGGATATCGCGTTAAAGAATTCTTAGGGGGCGTCTGTATCCTTAATACGCGTACGGGCGGTCATCGGCTTCTGTTGCAGTCTGGCCCCTCGCGCCGATCCAACGACGGCATGGCTTCGGCGGCGATCCTAGACAGATAGGTGAGTGGGTGGGTGACGGCTGCCCAGCGCCCAGTCTCAGGAAAAAACTTCCACCACCAATGAGAGTAGTGTATACTCCCCGCTTTGTCTCGACCGCTATCATCTCCCCCAAGGGACCAGAGGGCCGAGACAGAGGATCAATAAAACAGGCCGATCAGGGAGCAGCACCATGGCAACCGTCAAGCGATACCATATTATTTGTCCGAAGTGTCATCATAACTTTCCCGTCTTCGCCGCGCTCTACCACACAATCGACGTCGATCAGTGGCTCAGGGAACGCGGCGATGCACACGACTGTAAGGCCTACGCAGATATCATTGCAAAGGCCCGTGAGCCCCGTCTCCTCAACCCGATCAAGGCCTCAAAAAAGGGAAAGTAGACCTCCAGGCAGCAGGGGAACTAAATGTCGACCAGGATCACTGTCAACAACAACGGTTCATTGCGCATTGAGGGCGAGTTCGAAATACTCGATGCCAATGGCCAGCCATTTGACGTTGCCGGCCGCACGGTCATCGGCCTCTGCAGGTGTGGGCAGAGCAGCAACAAGCCCTTCTGCGATGGCACTCACGCCCGCTGCGGCTTTCAGTCTCAGGTGGTCGCCTTTGCATTGCCGCCTCCAAAACCCAAGTCGTAGCCCTCGCATGCCCCGGCGCGCCGCAGGCCCAAGTGCGAGGGATCGTTCCATCGTTCAAGCCACACGAAGATAGTCAATTACCGGGCTCATCCGGCCATGCCACGCCCCTTCGAAGTTGCGAATCAGAATGTCGGCCGGAGAAACGCCCTGCCGAATGACCCGATCCGCTACTGCCTCAAGATACTTCTCCTCCCCAGCCCCGATCGCCTTCAGCCCGCCGAGAGCTAACTCGACCAGCGAACGAGCAAGGCCGAGCACCTCTATTCCACGCGCTTCGCCAGACAGTCCGCCATGCGCCACCTGCTGCTGCAGTTCAAGATACTCTGCGGAGGTCAAACACGGCATCAGTCCAAAGGCCTCCTCGAGCGCTCCGGAATCGTACATCAGCCCCTTCCAGAGGGCTTGAACAGCCAGACTCTCTTCCAGACTGCCGCTGTCGGCGCTCCGTAATTCGATCCATTGTTTGAGCCTTGCCTCTGTAAAGATCGTCGTCAAATGATCGGTGAAGTCGCCAAACACCGGCTCAACGCAACCCTCCGGATGCGAGAGAAACTCGCCGAAAGTCAGATGCGTCATATCCCGGTAGACCTCGTCGCGGCGAACAAACAACATCGGCGTCGACAGGATGTAGTCGATCCAGTCATCGAGCGAAAAGTGATCTCCCAGCGCCGGCGGTGCGACACCACTTCGAGCGGCATCAGTCTCAAGCCAGACAAGCGCGCGCTCGCTCCTCGCCCCCGAGAGACGCCCTTCCCGAAAGGGTGAATTGGCGAAGATCGCGCCGACAATCGGGGCCAACCGGTTACCAACAACAAACTTCCTCGCCAGATCCTCTTCTGAGCTGTAATCAAGATTGACTTGAATCGACGCGGTGCGGGTCATCATGTCGAGACCACGACGCCCTCTCGTCTGAAGATATGGTCGCAGCAGCGCGTAGCGCCGCTTCTCGACCCAGCTCTGCTCTTCAAGCGACCGTAGCGGATCAAAGCCCACCCCAAGGAACATTATTCCGAGTTCTCTTGCTCTCTCCTTGAGCCAATCAACATAGTGGCGCAAGTCTCTTTCCACGTTTATCAGCGAGTCCCGCGGGACTCCCGAGAACTCCACCTGACCACCAGGCTCAATAGTCAGTGATCCGGCCGCTCCGTGCGCGCCTACCAAGGAGCCGGCATCCACGATCGGCTCATCGGAATACTCGCGAAGTAGCCTCTTAATGGAGGTGGCTTCGATTCGCGCTAAATCTCCACATCTAAAGCCAATGAGCTCCAACTCCAGACCTGTTCTCCACTCCGCACGCGGCTTTGCCCCCGCGAGCAGATAGTCGACCATCTGCCCACGATCGCCCTTTCTGATCGGATCATGGAATAAGAGTGTCATTCTTGGTGCTGCTGGGCTGGCTTTTGTTGGGGGATCGCGCGCCCACCTGACGAGACATAAACCACCAACGTTGGGCGAGATCCGGGGTGCCGACTCGTGTGTCTCAGGCTGCGAACCAGAGATTGCAACTGAACTGTTCCCGCGCGTCAAACCACGATCGAGCAACCTCAAACCCCGTCTCTCCGGCGAGAGCGGCCAACTCCTCGACCTGATACTTGTAGGAGTTCTCGGTGTGGATCGTTTCCCCTGCTGTAAAGTGGAGGGTCAGGTCGAGAGCTGCAATCTCGACATCTTGAGCGACGCGGCTCTCGAGGTGCATCTCAACCCGTCCCAGCACCGGGTTAAACTTTGCTCGATGCGCGAAGCTTCTGAGATCGAACTGCCCACCCAGCTCACGGTTGATCCGCAGCAGAAGATTGAGGTTGAACGCGGCCGTCAAGCCGAGGCTATCGTCATAAGCCGCCTCGAGCCGTTCCGCGGGCTTCCGCAGATCGGCTCCGATCAGTAGCGCGTCACCTGGAAGGAGGGCTGCACGCAGTCTCGCAATCAGCGCCCGGGCAGCCGGCGGATCATAGTTTCCAATGTTTGAACCGAGAAAGAGGACAAGCCGGCGCTCATCCGATGAATGTTCACTCAAGCTCAGACTCTCCGTATAGTCTCCCGCGATCGCGGTAATCCTCAGGCCGGGAAACTCACTCAGCAGCGCGGCTGAACTCTCAGCCAGCATGGTCGGGGAGATGTCTATCGGCTGGTAGTGGAGGGATCCTTGACGCCCGACGAGTTCGCGGATCAGAAACCGGCTCTTGGCTGAGCTGCCGCTTCCAAGTTCAACCAACATGACCGTGCCCTTGATTTGTTCGATGATCTCGCCCGCATAGCGGGACAGAATCTCGGCCTCGGCCCGGGTCAGATAGTAGTCAGGAAGAAGACAGATTGCCTCGAAGAGATGCGAGCCAAGTGCGTCGTAGAAGTACTTCGGCGCGAGATGTTTGGGACTTGCAGTAAGACCATTGCGGATCGCGCTCGCAAAGTCGCCCTCCTGCTGGGGAGCGACGCGGTCGAGAATGACAAGCCGCGCGGAGCGGGCGCTATCGGCGGGCATGAGAATTCCTTTCGTGGATTCGCTCGAGAGCCCGGGTACATTGCTTCCCCATTTACGCCTCCTGTATGCTCGGTCGAGCCGGGCGAGCATGGCAGATCCGAGTCGTTTTTGAAACCCGAGTTTGCTCTCGTTATTGGTATGGAAGATCAACGGGAGACGTGAACCACGAGACATCAAGCACGAGACATCAACCACACGCGCGAGACATGAACCACAGAGACACAGAG
>JANNRD010000237.1:0-10850 GCA_031401095.1 Acidobacteriota bacterium | reverse complement strand
TCATATCAGGGCGTCGGGCACGCCTTGTTTGCCTGGGCGCATGATCACCTTGGCGAGATACCGCCGCAACTCTTCAGGGGAAACTCCACCCGGTGATCTCCCGAATGATGCGCGAAACAATCCTGTAATGCGAAATGGCCTTCACCTGTTGACCCTATGGTTGCGTCACTTACGCTTCCAACTGCGGTGGCGACAAATGCGAATACTCATAAGGTGCAGATCTGACAAACGGCGACGAAGTCCTGGGTGATCGAGTGCGTGCGATGCCTGCGCTTCCTCCACAAGCGGCGCACGCGTTGTCTTCATCATCAGCAACCCGACAAACGGCGGCTTCAATCTCATTTCGCGTCCGAGTCGCTTATCCTCTCAGCAACATGCACCTCGCCTGTGCCGCAATCAACCAGTATTGCGACAATCAGTAATGCACATCGTCGGGCTATTCTCGAGTATGCTCGTGCAACGAGTAGCGACCAGCCTCTGCTCATCTAACCTCGGTCGGTCAGAATATGTTCCGCCGCAATCCAGACGACCTTCTGGTTCTCCGAAGCTGCAACCGGATTCCCGGCGTGCTTATGTGCAAGCAACGCTTCCGTCACAGCGTTTGAACACTTCTCGTATCGTCTCTCGATGCTCGACAAATAAATTCTTTGCCGTATCCAAATTTCGTCGAATGCGAGTGTCGGTCGCGCAATGCAATCCGCCTAATTCACCGCTCCTGTCTCGCTCAGTAACCGTTCCAGCTCGTCTTTCATTCTTCCTACCTGCCCTTTCGCCTGAGACTGATTGATGAGGTTCCTCATCTCGTATGGATCGGTCTGCAGATCATAGAGCTCATCCATTCCGTCCAGTTCCAGATAGTGAATGTACTTCCATCGCTGATTTCGCACTGCCTTGTAGCCCATCTTCACGACGCGCGGGAACACTGTATCGGAGTAATATTCGATCAGAAACGAGTTACGCCAAGCCGGTCTTATCCCCCTCAGCAATGGTACCAGCGAACGCCCCTGCATATTCCCCGGCACAGGCGCGCCCGCCAGCTCAAGCAGCGTCGGTGCCAGATCGATGTTGAGCGCAATCTCGTTGCGCACTGTGCCTGGTTTGACCAGCTTCGGGTAGCGCACGAGCAATGGCATGCGGATCGACTCTTCATACGCCAACCGACGCTCGACGCTGAGCCCGTGTTCACCATAAAAGTAGCCGTTGTCGCTGGTGAAAACGATGATCGTGTTCTCGAGTTGCCCCGTCTCTCTCAGCGCCTTCAGAATCTCCCCGACACCGTCTTCAATTGCCATCAGCGAACGCTGCCGTCCGAGAATGGCATCGTCGCGTGTGGCGGTCGCGGCGCCGAGCGCGGGCAGATTGCCGAGCTGGCGTTGCAGTGCAGGTTTGCCCTCTGGCGCGCGTTTGTAGCTCGGCCGATGCGGGATTGCCTTACCAGCGTATAGATATTGGTGACGCTCGGCAGGAAGAAAGCGTTCCGACTCGGCGAGGTTGATGCTTCCATCATTATTCTGACTGACCTCAGGATGTATGGCCTTGTGCGCTAGATAGACGAGGAATGGTTTGGCATGCGGCCGCTTGATGAACTCCACGGCATATCCACTGAGAATGTCCGTCGTGTATCCGGCAACCTTTCTTGTCTTGCCGTCTTCGTTGATGTCCGGGTTGAGGTACGTGCCTTGTCCTTTGAAACTGACCCAGCGGTCAAAACCTGGACGCGGCATGTCGTCGTTGCCCATGTGCCATTTGCCAATGAAAGCGGTTTCATAGCCCGATTGATGCAACAGACGGGGAAACGTCACAAGGCGATGGCTGGCAGCGGAGCGGTCTACGTTGTCAGTAAAACCGTGCGAGTGAGCATACTGCCCACTAAGAAAGCTGGCGCGCGAGGGCGAGCAAAGCGGCGTCGTCATAAACGCGTTGTGGAACATCGCGCCCTCTTTGCCGATGCGATCAATGTGGGGCGTCTTGATAAACGGATGACCGGCGATACCCAACTCGTCCCAGCGCAGATCGTCAACCAGAATGAAGACGACATTCGCGCGGACGCGATCCTTTAGCTGACCGGTGCTGTGACTGGCTTCGCACGGAAGGACCAGCAGCAAACACAACAAGAGTAAGTCGCGCATAAAATTGATTGAGTCCCCGACTGCTGCTTCGTGGTGCCCGTGTATTCATCCTCCTCTGTTGAGCGAACGGCGATGACGGTCCCAGGACTGAATCCATCCCCAGAAGAGACCATGACGGCAGACGTCATTCCTGAAGTGCCAATGATCCGCTGGCTTGAAAGGCGGAAGGGCAGATTGTGAGATGCAGTCGGCGGGTTCGCCGACTGCATCCGTACGCCGAGGCTGATTGCCCCAGTTCCCTGCTCCCACCGTGCGGACCGGTGAGCGCCTACTGCTGTCCAGAGTAGCTGATGTCCGCCTGGTACGAGTAGAGTCTTGTCTCCACATCATTCAACAACGCAGACGTCTTAGCGAAGTACTTCGCCGCTGCTTCTCTCCCCAGGACCTTTTCAACCAGATTGACCTCGAACTCGGCAAATTTGCTGGCCCCGCGCCTGGCGACGTACAGGTTGCGCGATGCTCCAAATTCAACTCTGCGGAGAACAAAGAGACCAACCCCGGCTTTCTTTAGTGTCGGAATCGACTCCGCTTTGATAAGCTCGGCGAATTCGGTGCCCATCCCCTGCTTCACCCTGTACCTGGTCTCCTGCAATATTGCCGGTAGCGAAGCTCCACTCAGGTTGATGACCGCATCCGGCACCAGTCTCTCGTATGTGATCGAGACACTCTCCACACACTGGTTCCGACGGGCACTCCAGCGAGCGAGATCCTGTTCAGAGGCCCCCTTCGCGATAAATGATTGGCCATCCAGATCGGCGTAGCTGGATAACGGCGAGATCACCAAAAACTCGTAATTGTTTGCTGTCCGGCTTCGGTAGATACGTCGCCAGGGTCCGCCGCCCTTCTTGTACGCTTCGCTGTACACCTTTTCAATATCGCTCCATTCAGCCACCCGATCAGGCTTGACCACGACCCGGGACACACCCAGGAGCGGCAAAACCGGTGGCGGCGTCTGAGCAGCGACGGTCATTGACAACAACACCACGACAGTCAGGGCAACAATCAAATGCATCTTCCTCATATTCAGTTTCTCCAGTTAAAGATAACCACGTTTGACTCGTCCTGCGGAAAGGCAGGGCGCAAAAATAAGCTGCTTCGTCGGCACTTGTCAATTACCACACGTGTGTGTGTGGTTTACGTGCAGGCTCGGCGTCTTGCAAACGGCGTGGATCGGTAGGCGTCGATGCCGGGGAGCACTGCTCGACTTGTTTCGTCGCTGTTGCGGATTAAATTAGTGGTGGCGTCGTCGCTTGACGCTTAACAACCGCACATCTGGCTTCCACTGGAATCCCGGAAGAGTTGTATTTGTTTGCGTCGGTTCAACTCTGGCTCGCTCCTTCATCAGGAATTGGAGGATCGTCTTCCTGCTCAAGCCGTTGCTGGCACGCCCGGAGATGTTCGACGAAGGCATCGACCTCGATCTCATTGCCGTAAAGGCGCTCGCAGAGACGCCCCTTGACTTCAATTTCCGAAAGCCCAGACGGGAACGAAGCTAGTACGATGGCACGGGCGGCATCAAACATCCGACTCCCAATGAGCACGCGCTCAGACCCGGATCGAGCCAGTAATTTGCCGCGCACAATCTCAGCTATCTCTCGGGGCGTGTCATTCATCGACGGCCGACACCTCATTGAGCAGTTCTTCGACACCCAAGGTCCTCGCACGGCTTTGCAGGTAGACCGCATCACAGCCAGTTGCGAGCAGATTGCGAACATCGCGCAATTGCATCTCTGACCTCGATTCGCGCGCCCAGTAGAGCTTGGATAGAATCAAGTCCTCACGGCTGACAATCCAGGTTTGGAAATCCCCGAGGGCCACCTCTTGTCGTCGTCCGAATTCTTCCTGCCGATAGGCGTCGGTCTTGAGTACGATGCAATCCACTTTGATAACCGTGTCGCTGTGGATGAGATTGAAAATCGAATGTTGCGCAATCGCGCGGGAAACCGCCTCGATGTCGACGTAATATTCCGTCTCGAACAAGTGCACGATAGTTCGCGCCTCAACTGCATCGAGCGCGACCACCAGGTCAATGTCGCGCGTCATACGCGGCTGCGCGTAATAGTTCATCGCCACGGAGCCGGTCAGCATGAACGCGATTCCCGCGGATTTCAGGCGCTGGGAAACATCCTGCAGAATGTCGAGTTCCGTCAAAAGCATGACTCAATGGACATCTCGGTTGGGCCTCAAACCCGATCGTGCTCCCGGTGAGGCGACGGCCGACACGGATGGTAACTATTTCCTGACGACGACGCCGCCTTTCATGACGAACTTAACGCGCTCCAGTTCCGTAACGTCTTTGGTCGGGTCGCCCTCGACGGCAACCAAATCCGCAAACTTGCCCACTTCGACGGCACCGATCCGGTCTTCCCTGCCGAGCAGCCTCGAAGCGTGAACCGTCGCCGTCTGAATAGCCTGAAGCGGAGTCAGCCCCATTCGCACCAGTACGGCAAATTCGCGCGCGTTCTGACCGTGCGGATAAACGGCGGCGTCCGTGCCAAACGCTACGGGTACGCCCTGTTGAACGGCGTGTGTCAGATTCCTCTTCATCGCGGGCATGACCTCCTTGGCCTTCGCGATGATCTCGGCCGGAAGGCCCAGCTTCTCGTAGTTCTCCAGGAACCAATCAGTCAGATAGATCGTCGGCACAAGGTAGGTGCCTTTCTCTTTCATGAGCCGGATGCCTTCGTCGTCAATGTAAGTGCCGTGTTCGATCGAATCGACTCCAGCTATGACGGCCTGTTTCAAGCCTTCACCGCCATGAGCGTGCGCGGCCACCTTACGGCCCAGCCGATGCGCTTCGGAGACAATGGTCTTCATCTCATCCAGCGTGAACGCAGCATGCTTCGGGTCATCGCCCAGAGAGAGCACACCGCCAGTTGCGCAGAACTTGATGACATCTGCGCCGTATTTGATGATCTCGCGCGTCTTCGCCCTGACCCCTTCTACTCCATCGGCCACGCCATCGCCCTGGTAGTGGAAGTCCCATGGCAGATAGTTTTCGTCGGCGTGCCCGCCGGTGATGCTCAGCGCCGGCCCCGAAGCTATGATGCGCGGACCGGGCACGTCCCCGGCATTGATGGCATCACGCAAGGCAATGTCCGAATAGCCCTTTGCACCGAGGTTACGAACGGTGGTGAAGCCGGCCATCAATGTAATCCGGGCATTCTTCGCGCCGGCGAGTGCCTGTCGTGCTGTCGATTGTGTGACCCCGGCCAGACCACCCACACCGGGAGCAAATGTCAGATGCGTGTGGCTGTCGATCAAACCTGGCAGAACCGTCATCGCTTTCAGATCGATGACCTCTGCGCCCGCTGGAACCATGACGTTGGGGCCAACTGCGACGATGCGTTCACCTTCGATCAGAATAAAGGCATTCTGGATCAACTGGCCGGTGCGAACATCGAGCACGCGACCGGCTTTGATCGCGACGACTCTCGCCTGTTGCGAGAAAGCGACACCTGCCACCAAACCTACGACAAGTGAAGCGGTGAGGAATCTGAGCTTCATGATGGGTTCTCCTGAAAGATAAATGCGATCGCGACCTGGAACGCAACAGCCGACCTCAGTTGCACGAGCGCGACCTCATGTCCCTGGTTTTGGGAGACGAGCAGCCTGGCGATTTTCAGTGTCGTCGAGGATTCCATTCGGTTCGCAAGAGAGCCAGGACAGGGTACCACACGGGCTTTGTTTCGGTCATGTTGGAGGTGAGGTGAAGGGGGCCTGTGTTAGTTCCCGCATCAGGCAATGAGGAACGGTCCTGACCGAGGAGGGCGGTCTCGATGAAGCACCGGCGGACGCCTTGCTCCCACGAAGAACAGTGGTAGAATGGCGGCCGATTACGAAGGCTATCCCCCGCAGCTTGCCTACAAGAATCTGGAGGTACAACGCGCTCAGGAGAGTGACTCTTGTACGGTCTCCATGGCAGGCGCGGTCCCGGCACAGCCGTTTTTGGATGCTTCAGGCAACAGGGAGACAAAAAGATATGACCAGTTCGGTTCTCGATGGAGTCAAGAGCGTTTATGACGCATTTGCCAAAGGCGATATTCCCACGGTCCTGGGGTTTTTGGCCTCCGATATTGAGTGGACGGAGGCCGAGGGATTTCCCTACGGTGGAACTTACAGTGGACCCGATGCCGTACTCGGCGGGGTGTTCATGAGACTGGGTACGGAATGGGACGGTTTCTCTGCGGTGCCCGATGAATTCATTGACGCCGGGGATACGGTAGTCGTGCTCGGGAAATACGGCGGAAAGTACAAGGCCACCGGCAAGAGCTTTGAGGCCCACTTCGCACATATCTGGAAAGTGCGAGGAGGTAAGGCCTACAAGTTTCAGCAATATGTAGATACCTTGAAAGTGCAGGAGGCGCTGCAATAGGCAGGACTTCTCCTGCTTCAATTCCTGGTTTTTGCAATCAGATCTGGAGGCTTTGAGTGACCGATGTCTTCTCAACCACCATTTGGATGAGGATCGGGATCGTCGGTGAAGCCCTCGCTGTTCAAAACCGAATAAGGCCGAAAGGAGGCCGTTATGTTCATAACTCTCCTCGTAGTAACCTTTTTCTTAGCCCTTGTTGTTTCCCTCGTGGCAGTGACGTTTTTTGACAGTCCGATTCGAAAGATATTGACACGTATCATTGCGGATGAAATCAGCCTCGCCTGGGCGAAATACCTCAGATTTGCCGTCATCGTCGTCGGCGTATCGAGCGGTGTCAGAATCTGGCAGCTGGAGAAATACATCGCGCCACTTCAGAACAAAGAGGGCCAGGCGCTGGTTCTGACGCGGGAGCGATGGGTATTGGAATTGTATCGGACTGTGATCGATTCACTTCAGGGCATTGCCTGGCTGCTGTTGGTCTTCTTCGTATTTGCCTTGATTGCCTATGTTATCGTTCGCATCTTTGAGGTGAGAAAGCCCAAGTCGGAACCGGCGTCGGACCGGTGATAGCCAGGTAGGCCAGCGGACACGAGGGTGAGTGGCGAATCATCTCCTGCCTGTATCTCAAGAGCCTCGATGACATCGGCCTATCCGTGCAGGGAGAGCTAATCTCCAGGTCCGTCGAGATGGTGAAGAAGAAGTATGGTGGCTCTCAGCCGAGCTGCATCTGATTACCGTTTGGTAGGAATCCATCGTTCGAGGAGGTTTGCGGAAATGACAAGGGTAACATTGGGTAGGCTCACGCTACTGCTCTTGCTCCTGCTGAGCCCGTCCGTCCATATCTCAGCGCAATCGCAGCAGGTGTCGAAGGCTGCGGTTCGACAAGCGGCAGCTTCGGCACAGGCTGGCACCAAAGGGCATGTCGACGGAAAGCATGCGACCTTCGCCGCCGAGCGACTGGCGCGGCTCGATCGCGTCCTGCAACAGTACGTCGATGAGAATCGCATCGCCGGCGCGGTAGCACTGGTTCTCCAGGATGGAGTTCCGGTCTATCAGCGAGCAGTCGGATGGAGTGATAAGGAGGCGGGACGTCGCCTGGCTGTCGATTCGATCTTCAGGATCGCCTCGCAGTCAAAAGCGATCACGAGCACCGCCATCCTCGCATTGGTCGAGGACGGAAAGATCAATCTCAACGATCCGGTCAGTCGCTTTATTCCAGCATTTGCAAAGACGACCGTGGCCGTACGCGCCGAGTCCGGGGTGACGACGGTGCCGGCAAAGCGTCAAATTACCATTCGAGACTTGCTGACGCACACGGCCGGCATCTCCTACGGAACAGACCCGGAACTTGCCGAGCTCTACCGCGCGAAAGGCCTCGGGCCAGCGGCGGGGCGTGGCTGGTATACGGCCGACAAGGATGAGCCGATCTGTCAGACGATGGAACGACTCGCATCGCTGCCCTTCAAGGCACAACCTGGCGAAGCCTATGTCTACGGTTATAACACCGATATCCTCGGGTGCGTTGTCGAGCGCGCCTCGGGTAATCAGCTTGACGAGTTTGTGCGCACCCGAATCACAGAGCCGCTCGGGATGAAGGATACCCGCTTCTTCCTTCCGGCCACTCTGCGCGAGCGACTGACGACGGTCTACTCCAGTGGAAGCGACGGCCGGATTACACGGGCTCCGGAGGGCGGAACCGGGCAAGGGGACTATGTCGACGGTCCGCGTCGGAGTTTCGCAGGCGGAGCCGGCCTCCTCTCGACCGCGCACGATTATGCTCGGTTCCTCGAGATGATTCGCAACGGCGGCGTGCTGGGTGGCGTCCGTATTCTCGCGCCGCGAACCGTTCAGCTGATGACGACGAACCAGGTCGGGACATTGCATTCGACCAACGGGCTCGGCTTTGGATTGGGGTTTCAGACGACAGATCGCTATGGCGCGAATGGAATGGATTCGGTTGGGGCGTTTGGATGGGGCGGTGCATACGGTTCGAGCTACCGGGTGGATCCAAAAGCAAAGCTGGTCATCGTCTTCATGATCCAGCTCATGCCAAATGCAACGGATATCGGCCAGAAATTTCCGACAATGGTCTATCAGGCGTTGATTGAATCGCCTGAAAAATAGACGACGAGGTGCGACACACTAGACAAGGAGATCAATCAAATGAACCGCTATTCCCTGATGACTTTCCTGGCAGCTCTGACCATTACCGGATCAGTCATGTACGCGCAAACCGCAGATCCACTGAGCGCTGAGGTAAAGGGCGCCTACACCGGCATCAAGAACAATGTCGTCAAGTCGGCGGAGAAGATGTCGGAGGAGAATTATGCCTTCAAGGCGACCCCCGACGTGCAGTCGTTCGGTCAGCGCGTGGCACATATCGCCGACTCGAACATGAGGACGTGCGCGGCGATCAAGGGCGAACAGAAGAGCGTCGGAGCCGCGGCGAAGACCTCGAAGACGGATATCGTCGCCGCTCTCAAGGAATCCTTTACCTATTGCGATACAGTCTATGACTCGCTGACAGATGCAGAAGCGGGGAAAATCATTACGACCCCGCGCGGGCAGCGTTCAAAACTTGCCACCCTTTGGGGCATCGTGGTTCACGATAACGAAGTGTACGGCGCGATGGGTGTCTACATGCGACTGAAGGGTGTCGTGCCTCCGTCCAGCGAGGGCCGCTAGAGCTGCGCCGCTCCTCTTCCGATTCAACCCAAGACGACTACCCCACACTGATGGGAGTTAAGGTGCCGAGCTGGAGCTCGCCGTTCGCGGGTGGCATCGCTGGGACCGCCAGGTCCCAGCGTGGCGTGTGTAGGTCGCCTGCGCGCTGACTACGGATGACGGCCGCGAAGCCATTACCGACGCTTCGTCGAAATGCGCCCTCTGGCTCTAACATGAAAGCATCGAAAGCGGGCATTTCACCGATGACTGAAACGGGGAATTCATTGCGGCGGGCTCTGACGCTGACCGATGCGACAGCTCTCGTCGTCGGCTCCGTTATTGGAACGGGAGTGTTCCTCAAAACTGCCGTCATGACGCAGCAGTTGGGCAGTCCATCTCTCGTGCTGCTGGCGTGGCTGGCGGCTGGGCTCCTATCGCTGGCCGGGGCATTGTCCTACGCCGAACTCGGTGCGATGTTTCCACAAGCCGGGGGGGAATATGTCTATCTGGGCAAAGCATTCGGGGACGCGCCAGCCTTTCTCTACGGCTGGATGCAATTCGCTGTCGCCGGCGCGGGCGGGATTGCGGGGGTCAGTACCGCGTTTGCAATCTTCCTCTCGGCGTTGATCCCGATGGGTGGTGCCTGGGTCGAGAAGACCTTTCACCTTTTCGGGCAGGCGTTCTATTGGCAGTTGGGCTCCACGCAGGCGGTGGCCGTCGCCGCGATAGTATTGCTCACGACCATCAACTGCGTTGGCGTGGCGCTCGGTGGTCGCGTGCAATCGTTGCTGACTGCTGCGAAGCTAGCGGGTATTGCGGTCATCGTCGGCGGCGTGTTCCTGCTGTCCGGCAGCGCAAGCTGGGCGCACCTCGAGACAGCTCCCGGAGCTCCGTCTTGGAATGGGACCCAAGCCTTCGGCGCCGCGATGCTGGCGGCACTTTGGGCCTATAATGGTTGGTACTTCCTGCCCATCATGGCAGGCGAGGTTCAGAATCCTCAACGCAACGTTCCTCGAGGCCTGATAGCAGGTATGCTCACGGTGTTGGTTATTTATCTCCTCACTAACCTGTCATACTTTTATGCCCTTCCGACCAGTGAGATCGTGACCTCAAACTCGTCGGATTACCGTGACGCTCTCCCCGTCGCGGCGAAGGCGGCGCAAACTTTCCTCGGCCCGGTGGGAGCGGCTTTCATTTCCATTGTCTTTATCGTCTCTACTCTCGGGGCGCTCAACGGGACCATCATGGCGCAGGCGCGCATTCCCTTCGCGATGGCGCAGGATGGCTTGTTCTTCAAGCGGATGGGTGAGGTCAGTCAGGGAAGTCGTGTGCCCATGTGGGCGATCATCTTTCAGAGTGCCTGGGCAAGCGTGCTCGCCCTTTCAGGAACATTCGACCAGATATCTACCTACACGATATTCGCGCTTTGGCTTTTCTTTGGCTTGACGGTCAGCGCAGTCTTCGTCTTACGCCGCAAGATGCCGGATGCTGTGCGGCCTTATAGGACATTGGGCTACCCTCTCGTACCCCTGGTTTTTATCCTGGTCGCCATCTGGCTGGTGATTAACACGATCGTGACAAGCCCGCTCGAATCGGTCACTGGAATCGCCCTGATTACACTGGGAGTGCCGGTGTATTTCTACTTCCGGTCGAGCCGAAGGGCGAGCCAGGCAAGTCTGTAG
>JANNRD010000236.1:0-4136 GCA_031401095.1 Acidobacteriota bacterium | reverse complement strand
GACGCTCTTGCCTGCGTCACTGGAAAGCCCGTCACGCAGGGAGGCATTCACGGTCGTCGCGAGGCAACAGGGCGCGGCCTCTACTTCGCACTGCGTGAAGCCTGCTCGCAGGCCCGGGAGATGGAGCCTCTCGGATTATCGACCGGCGTCGAAGGAAAGCGGGTCGTCGTCCAGGGGCTCGGCAATGTCGGGTATCACGCCGCGAAGTTCTGCCGCGAGGGGGGAGCGATAGTCATTGCGATCGCCGAGCGCGAAGGTGCGATCTTCAATTCAGCCGGGCTCAATGAGGAAGATGTCTTCAATCATCGCAAGGCAACCGGCACGCTCCTTCACTTTCCGGGCGCGAGGAACCTGTCGAGTAGCGACGAGGCGCTCGAGATGGAGTGTGATGTCCTGATCCCGGCAGCTCTCGAGAATCAGATCACGGAGGCGAACGCGGCGAGAATCAAGGCACGGATCATTCTTGAGGGTGCAAATGGTCCGACAACTCCGGAAGGCGAGGAGATTCTCGTCCAAAAGGGTGTCCTCATCATCCCCGACGTCTACGCCAATGCTGGCGGTGTCACGGTCTCCTACTTTGAATGGCTCAAGAATCTCTCCCACGTTCGCTTTGGGAGGATGGGCAAGCGGTACGAAGAAGCCGAAGAGCGCCGATTATTGTTGGCGATTGAGGCTGCCACCGGTCATCGTTTTAGCGACAGCGAGCGAGCCGCGCTGATTCACGGAGCAGATGAACTCGACCTCGTCAACTCAGGACTGGAAGAGACGATGGCCGAGGCTTACCAGGAGATACTCGAGATTCGGCGGCGAACGCCAGAGATCGGCAATCTCCGCACCGCGGCGTTCGTCAACGCCATCCAGAAGATTGCCCGTTCGTATGCTGAGCTTGGAATATTCCCCTGAGGCGGAGAGATGCCTACCTATTTGAAAGTGGCGAGGGCCGTTTCTTCGTCTTCATAAATTTCGAAGACAGTCAGCAGCTTGGTGATCATGAGCAGGTCCTTGATCTTCTTCGGAAGCTTGAGGAGCTTTAATTGGCCGCCCTGATTTTTGGTGGTGGTGTAGCGTGAGACAAGTTCGCCGATCCCTGAGCTGTCGACATAGGAGACCCCTTCAAGATTGAGAATGATCCGCAGCCGGTTGGTGTTGAGAAGGCTGCTGACCGCGTCGCGTAACTGGACGCTTCCTTCCCCGATGGTGACTCTTCCGTGAAGTTCGAGGATGGCTACTTCACCAACCGAGCGCACTCTAATTTCTAACTGCATTCTGCCTCTCATCTCCTTCGTCGGTCTGTTTTGGCACGCGGCGTTTGGTCATCGAGACAAGCATCCCGCTTTCCGGGTGGCGCCCGTACTCGACGCTATCCATGAACGTCCGCATATAAAGAATGCCACGACCGGCGGGATTCAGAATATTGTTGGGATCGAGTGGGTCCGGGAGGCTGCCGGGATCGAATCCTTCACCGTAGTCACGGACTGTGACGCGCAATGCGTCAACTCCAACGGTAAAGCGAATATCGACTGATTTCTGGGGGTCGTATTTGTTGCCGTGCTCGATCGCGTTGGCGACGGACTCACGCACCGCCATATTGATCCAGTAGGCCGCTTCTTCATCGAAGCCCACCATACTCGTGATGTTGTCAGTCAGGGCCGTCACCAGATCGATAAAATCCAGCTGACTCGCTATCGTGAGCTCGACCACGTTTTCGGCTAACATCATACGCCGGGAGTTCCTTTATTGAGTATGCTAAGATGCTCGCGAGTCAAGTCTCAGCGAATGCCGCCGGTCGAGGATTGTGTAACACAGCGCTTAAATTGCTGTCAAGACAAGCGCTCGGAAGGCTCACCTCGCGACGGCTGAGACCACTACAAAGTTCGCGCGCGATCATCCAACAACCACGATCGTTGATTCATCTCCATTTGTTTGTATAAAATGAAGACCCCTGCAGGCCCATCTCACGGTCGTCACGCCCGGATCACCCCCTGCCCGCGTCTTTTTGGCGAATTCCGCGTTCCGGGTGACAAGTCAATCTCACATCGATCTGCGATGATCGCAGCAATTGGAAGTGGACACTCCCGGCTCCTCAACTATTCCTCGGCGCGGGATTGCCGCAACACGATTGAGTGCCTCACTTCTCTCGGAGCTCGTTTCCAGATCGAGCCTCGGGCAATTCTCGTCGAGGGGGTTGGGCTGGATGGACTGCGTCAGGCTCCGAGCCCTCTCGATGCCGGGAACTCCGGTTCGACCATGCGCATGCTCTCGGGAATCCTTGCGGGACAACCGTTGACCACCATCATCGACGGCGACGAGAGCCTGCGCCAACGTCCAATGCGCCGCATCATTGATCCACTGGTGCGCATGGGGGCGACGATTGCAGCGCGCGATGGCAGGTTTGCTCCGCTTACCATCTCCGGCGGTGGCCTGCATGGAATCGAGTACTCCCCTCCAGTGGCGAGTGCCCAGGTGAAGTCGGCGGTCCTGCTCGCGGGGCTCTTTGCGAAGGGCACGACGACGATCATCGAGCAGACGCCGACGCGCGACCACACGGAGATCATGCTCAGCCAATGCGAAGCGCAATTGACCATCGAGAGAGCTGACGCCGGCACGCGCATCTCAGTCTCAAGCGGTACAACCCTGCGAGCCCTCGGGGATTACACCGTTGCGGGTGATATCTCTTCAGCCGCCTTCTTTCTCGTCGCAGGACTGATCGTCCCGGAGGCGCGGATACAATTGAACCACATCGGAATGAATCCCTCGCGACGGGCTTTGATTGACGTCCTTCAATTGATGGGAGGGAGCGTCGAGGTTCGGAATGCTCGGTCAGCACATGGCGAGCAGGTCGCGGACCTGGTGGTCGTCTCGTCATCTCTTGCGGGAGAAGTTTCACTGTCCGGCCCGATCATTGCCAATCTTATCGATGAGATTCCGATCCTCGCGATTGCGGCAACGCAAATGGAAGGACGGTTTGCCGTCCGGGAAGCGGGAGAGCTACGCGTCAAGGAGAGCGACCGCATTCGCTCGATCGTCGCTAATCTCCGGCTCATGGGGGTCGAGCTCGAAGAGTTTGAAGATGGCTTCCAGTTCGAGGGGCCACAGAGGCTGACCGGGGCGCACCTCAGTTCATTTGGCGATCATCGGATCGCAATGGCGTTCACGGTTGCCGGCCTTGTCGGACGCGGGGCGACGGTCATCGCTGACGCAGATGCGGCCGCTGTCTCACTTCCGGAATTCTTTGAGCTGCTTCGACAGAGCGGCGCTTCGATCTCGACGTCATGATGTCTTCAACGCGATTTGACAACTCGCCGATCTATCTCGTGGGTTTCATGGGATGCGGGAAGAGTGCAGTTGGCGCCGCGCTTGCCGTCCAGATGGGCCGCCCGTTTGTCGATCTCGATCGGGAGATTGAGTTAGTGGTGCATCGGTCCATCGCCGATCTGATCGCGGCTGAGGGTGAGACGGAATTCCGACGGGTGGAGAGCGAAGTTCTGGGGACAGCGAGTTCGCTCGGGCCCGCTGTCGTCGCTACTGGAGGCGGAGTCGTACTCGATCCTGCGAATCGAAAGCTCATGAACGAGAGCGGAATCAGCGTCTGGCTGGATGCACCGTTCGAGCTCTGCTGGGATCGAATCGCCACAGACCGAACGACTCGGCCACTCGCGCCGGATCGAGATTCGGCGCTCGCGCGCTACACGCATCGTCTCGATTTCTACCGCCAATCGACCGTCCGTGTTGAATCGACAGGTGCGATCGAAGCCGACCGGCTCGCCGCGATGATCGTTGAATTGCTTGGCGAGATGGACTAACGGCAACCGATCTCGAGGACGGTCGCGCTGACATCACATGGTCCCTCGGATCAGGCCACCATCGACGGCAAGCGAAACACCACTGATATAGCTCGCTACTTCTGAAGCGAGAAAGGCGACCACTTCGCCAACTTCGGAGGGACGACCGATCCGACGCAAGGGAACCTCCGAGGCTATCCTCGCGAGGTACTCTTCACGCGAGAGACCAAGCTGCGGCGCCCGGAGATTCGCCAGTTGCTCCTGCCGGTCCGTCATGATGAAGCCCATGAGGACGGCATTGACTGTAATGTTGTCCGGTCCGAATTGATTGGCCATCGTCTTTGTCAATCCTGA
>JANNRD010000235.1:0-2670 GCA_031401095.1 Acidobacteriota bacterium | reverse complement strand
ACGTGCGGCAGAGATAGAAGAGGGCCGCGCTCAGCGCCAAGACGCTGATGAGGTGCAGCGTGACCACAGCTCGATCCTCTCCCAAGAGGGCAGACAACCCGGCCAGCATCCAGGCAAAGACGCGATGGTGGTAGAGACGCAGCTCGATGTTGAAGTCACCCGGAAGGTATAGAGGGTTGAGGATTCGCCTGACAACTGGCAGTAGGCCTACGTGATTGCCCGATCCGATGGCAATTCCGCCGTTGAAAACGACGATCGACGCCGCCACGGCGAGGATGCTGAAGATTGAAGCTAGACGGGAGAGGGTCCTGTAAAGACGCCTGGACATCGAAATCTCGATCGCTTTAGTCTCTGACAATACAGCAATGCCCTTATCAAGAGTCTAATTCCTAGATGACTTGGCGTTAAGTTACCGACTGTGCGTTGGGAATGCAAGACCTTTCCTCAGTAGCAAAGACGACAATAACAGCAGGACCAAAAGGACCACCAGGACGGGAATGTCTGACCTGTGGTTCCTGTGGTTCTTGCTGTCCTTGCCATCTGCCACCGTGAATCAAGTCGGAAAAGCTGGATTCCGCGTTGGGCTGTCAGGCGGCGAGTGCTAGAGTAGCGCCTGGCATTCTTCTCCCACAGGAGTTTCAATAGATGATACTGCGGCGCCTCTGTCTGACATCGACGTTGCTTCTTCTCCTTTTTTTTGCGCCCTCGCTTCGTTCGGCGACGGCGCAGGACACGCCCCTCACGGTTCCAGCGCCTGAATCGTCACTTGGTTTCAAGATTGGTACCGATCGGCAGCTTGCAAAATGGGATCAGTTCCTTGACTACTTCAAGAGACTCGATCTGGCGTCAGACCGGGTACAGCTTGACGAGCTGGGTAAGACCACACTCGGTCGCCCCTTTGTCGTTGCCACGATCTCTTCGGCCGCCAACCTGCAACGACTCCCCGAATTGAAAGAGATTCAGCGCCAGCTCTCTGATCCGCGCAATCTCGACCCGCGCAAGGTTGAGGCCTTGATCGCTGCCGGCAAGACTGTGGTCGTCATCACTTGCAGTATTCATTCAACCGAAGTCGGCGGGACATTCAGCGCCACCGAGCTGGCGTATCGTCTTGCTTCCGAGCGAAGCCCCGAGGTTGAGCAGATTCTCAACGAGGTCGTGCTGCTGCTCGTGCCATCGCTCAATCCCGATGGAACGGATATCGTCACAGATTGGTATCGGAAGACCCTCAATACGCCATCTGAGGGGACATCCCCGCCGATGCTCTATCATCACTATACCGGGCACGACAATAACCGGGACTGGTACGCCTTTACCCAGGTGGAGACGCGGTTGACTGTCGATCGCATACTCAATGTCTGGCGTCCGCAGATTCTCCACGATGTTCATCAGATGGGTGGCACCGGGGCGCGCTTTTTTGTTCCGCCATATACCGACCCCTGGGAGCCGAATGTCGACCCGACGCTGGTGGCGGGAGTCAACGCGCTGGGGACGGCCATGGCCTGGGAGGTGACTTCGCAAGGGAAGGCCGGTGTGGTCATCAATGGCATCTTTGATGCGTGGACACCAGCCCGCGCTTATGCGCACTACCATGCGGGGTTGCGGATTCTGTCCGAGACGGCGAGTGCCCGACTGGCGACGCCCGTGGAGATACCGGCCAGTAGCCTGGCGCAGGGAATCAACTACCACGCTGGCACCGCCTCCTGGAATTTCCCGAAGCCCTGGCCTGGAGGTCGTTGGACGATTCGCGACATCGTCGACTACCAGACATCGGGGGCGATGGCTTTGCTTGGACACGCGGCGCGCTATCGAGTGCGTTATCTGCGCAACTTCTACGAAGTCAGCAAACGGGCCGTTGAAGCTGAGGGCCGTCCGTTTGCGTTCCTGATGCCCGAGCCGGATTTGCCAGCTTCGATCAGGGACGCAGTACGTCGTCTCAATGAAGGTCTCCGCAAGACACAGGGAACTCCCGAGGCACAGCATGAAGCCGGAGAGAAGCTGACCCAACAGATCACGAGTGAGCCGTCAACCCCAGAGGAAGTCCGCTACTATCTCAAGATTGAGGGCCTCGATCGCCTTCTGGCAACGCTCAAACGGGGAGGCGTCGAAGTCATGTCCGCCGGGAGCGAGTTTACCGCGGACGCCAAGGTCTATCCCGTCGGCACGCACATCGTCCTCATGAGGCAGCCGTATGCCTCATTCGCCAAGGCCATTCTTGAGGTGCAGCGTTACCCTGATTTGCGCGAATACCCGGGTGGCCCGCCGAGACGTCCCTACGATGTCACAGCGCAGACGCTGCCGCTCCTCATGAGCGTCAATGCCGTCGTCGTCAAGGATTCCTTTAAAGCAGCCATGAAGCTCGAGCCCTTCGCCGTGGTCATTCAGGGCCGGGTCCGATCGGAGACATCGGCGAGAGTTGGTCTTTACAAGAGCTATGCCTTGTCGATGGATGAGGGATGGACGAGATGGCTCTTCGATCAATACAAGTTCCCGTATACGTCGGTGGTGGATTCTGAGGTTAGGTCAGGGAATTTACGTGCGAAGTACGATGTCATCATCCTGCCGGATCAGTCGGTCAAAGCACTGCTCAACGGGTTGCCTTCTCGCGCTGAGCCGTCTCGAAATAGTGGTGGAGCCGATGGCGAGGGTGCCGGTGACGTTTATCCGGCCGAG
>JANNRD010000234.1:0-9874 GCA_031401095.1 Acidobacteriota bacterium | reverse complement strand
GCACCAAGCTGGACTTTTGGAAACACCTTCACATGGCTGAGAGCCGAGGACCGTCGGACCGGCTTGCCGCCCAATATCGAAGGTGGAACGCCCGCGCCGCAAGGCTGGGCCCGACTGCGCTATGAGCCATCTGGAAAGCGCTTCTGGATCGAGCCATATGTCTACGCGGCTGATCGCCAGGGCCGGCTGTCGAGCCTCGATCTGGAGGACCGTCGCACAGGCGCGCTGCGATCGAGAGACAACATTCGCAGTTTCTTTTTGAATGGTGCGACGGTCCGGGGTCTGGTCTCCGCCGGACCTGATGCGAGGCTGGGTACTACCGATGACGTCTTGAACGCGACGAATGAGACGCTCGGACAGATTCAGGATCGCGTGCTTGGCGCGGGGATCGCCAGCAAGCCACTGTGGACTCACATACCCGGCTTCCTGATCATCAACCTGCGTGGGGGTTTTCGTCTCGGTGAACGGCATGAGGTGACGATCGACGCGGAGAATCTCGCTGACAGAAACTACCGTGGAATCAGTTGGGGATTGGATGGTCCGGGCCGCGGCATTGGCTTTCGCTACCGCTATCAGTTTTGAGAAACAGAATGCAATGGTCTCGCCGTCGTGGCGAGACGGTCCTCGTTGTCGGACATTGGAACGGTCGTGGCGGGCGAGAGAAGGCGTGGTATAAGAAAAGCGCCTGGTCGGCGTTGCACAAGTTGCGCCACACTCGAAATCTTCAAGCAATCTCAATCCTGGTCCGTTGCGCTCGAAAGAGCGAGAGAGAAATAAAATGCCAGAACCCCTGGACCCATACCGGCTCGACCCGGAGGATGTCGCCGAACCTCCATCAGGTCTCCTCAACAGCCTTCGACGGATAGGCCCGGGAATGATACTCGCGGCGTCGATCGTCGGCTCGGGTGAGCTGATCGCGACGACAACCCTCGGAGCTAAAGTAGGCTACGTTGCACTCTGGGTGATTCTGCTCAGTTGTCTGATCAAACCTGCTGTCCAATCCGAAATGGGGCGTTATGTGATCGCGACCGGTGAAACCGGCCTCGAGGCCTTCAATAGATTGCCTGGTCCGCGGTTCGGGCCGGGAAAAGGCGTCTCCTGGATAGTGTGGTGTTGGGCGGTGATGGTGCTGCTCACGCTCTTACAAATAGGCGCGATGTTTGGCGGTGTGGCACAGGTGCTGAATCTGGTGATTCCGCGGGTTCCGATCGGTGCCTGGGTCATGGTGCTGCTCGTACTGACCCTCGCCTTGCTTCTCGGTGGTGGCTATGAGCGCATTGAGCGGCTGGCGATGGTCAAGGTCGGGCTCTTTACTCTGCTCACCTTTCTGGCGGCGGTGATATTGACGCGGCAGACAGATTTCCGCTGGAGTGAGCTTGCCACCGGTTTCGCGTTTAGGATGCCGGGCGAAGGGTTGGCGACTGCGGTCGCGGTCTTCGGAATTACGGGAGTTGGCGCGAGTGAGCTTTTCATGTACCCCTACTGGTGCGTCGAGAAAGGCTACGCGCGGTATGCGGGAAAGCGAGACGAGACCAAGCAGTGGGAGACACGAGCTCGTGGCTGGGTTCGAGTCATGAATGTCGACATTATCGCCTCGATGGTGGTTTACACGGTTGCCACGATAGCCTTCTATCTGCTTGGCGCCGGCGTTCTTCACCGGATGGGCAAGGTCCCGGGGGCCGGCGATATGATTTCGGTACTCTCGAATACCTACACAGAGACGCTCGGCCCCTGGTCTGTATGGCTCTTCTATCTTGGAGCGATCGCGACGCTTTACGGAACGATCTTCGCCGCGACGGCTGCACATTCGCGAATCTTCGCAGATCTGTTTCGCCTGCTGGGATATTTCCCCCGGGAGGACTATGCGGCGCGTTTGAGATTTCGCAAAATATGGGTCGTTATTCTGACGATCATTCCGGTGATCCTCTACTTCGCGATTGAGTCACCGGTGAAGATGGTAATCGCCGGCGGGCTGGCACAAGCCGCGATGTTGCCCCTCATTGCGATTGGAACCCTCATCCTGCGGCATCGTCATCTTCCGCGGGAGATCGTGCCAACAAGGCTTGTGACCGCCGGGCTATGGTTCGCCGCCTCGGTGATTGTGTTGCTCATGTGCTACTACGTCGTTAGTCAGGTGCTCTAGTGATTGATAGCGGGAGGTCGGGCTCGGCTTCGACACGCCATTGCCCTCCAACGCGACTGACTACCAACGGAAGGATTCGCGCCGGCGTAGCAGCTCAGAGTTCATCTATGAGGTTGGACATTTCGCGATTGGTTTGGTCCTGCAGGGGGCGTGAGGAAGCCGAGCTGGGGCTCGGCGTTCCCAGGCTGTCGCTGGATCGAGGGCTCTCTCTCCCGCGAACGCCGAGCCCGTGATAAGCATGCCAGGATCTGTGGGCGACGGGCGAGTCAGAATTTATTCCGAGACCAGATATGCACGGTCAGACCGCTGGGCGATGACTGGCAATTTCCTCGACACTCGAGCGATAACAGAGGAGCTGCGTTGATGAGAACCCGAGGTCATGTCTCTTTGTGTCTTGCCATTCTTGGTGTGGTGCTCGCCCTCGGGTCGGTAGCAGCACACGTCCAGGAAGACCGGACGGCTGATCGTTTCCTTGTCACCGACCAGATGATCCGCATGAGAGACGGCGTCCGTCTGCACACCAGGATATTCACTCCAAAGAAACAAATTGAGTCGCTGCCAATGATCATGAGCAGGACGCCATACGGTGTAGATGGCGCCGCCACCAAATTTGTCACTTACCTCCAGGCCCTCGCAGACGAGGGCTACATCTTCGTGTTCCAGGACATCCGCGGAAAGTACGGCTCGGAAGGGACGTTCGTCATGCAGAGGCCGGCGCGCGCACCTGGGGACACGGTCGCGCTCGACGAGGGGACTGACACATACGACACCATCGAGTGGCTGGTGAAGAACGTCGCTCGCAACAACGGGCGTGTTGGCATGCTCGGCATCTCCTACGATGGCTGGACGACGATCATGGGAGCGCTCGAGCCGCATCCCGCACTGAAGGCGATTTCGCCGCAGGCGTCCCCCGCAGACATGTGGCTCGGCGACGACTTTCACCACAACGGCGCGTTTCGCCTGAGCTATGGTTTCGAGTACGCCGCGATGATGGAAAGCGGCAAGGACGTGCAGCAATTCGCGTTCGATCGTTATGACACCTTCGACTGGTACCTCGCGCTCGGCCCACTCGCCAATATCAACGCGCTGCACCTGCACGGGAAGATCCCGACGTGGAATGACTACGTTGCACACCCCGACTACGACGAATTCTGGAAACGTCAGACGATGATTCCACACATCCAGGACGTCAAGGTGCCAACGCTCAATGTCGCGGGCTGGTGGGATCAGGAGGATTTCTACGGCCCGATCCGCATCTACCATGCGCTCGAACAACACGACGCCCAACACCGCAACTATCTCGTTGTCGGCCCCTGGAGGCACGGCGGGTGGGCCAGCGGTACTGGTGATCGCCTGGGGCCGATTCCGTTCGACAGTTCGACGGCCAAGTACTTTCGGGATCAAATCCAGGCGACCTGGTTTGCCTACTTCCTGAAAGACAAGGGCCGGCTCGATCTGCCGGAGGCCCTGACGTTCGAAGCGGGCTCAAACCGCTGGCAGCGTTGGGACGCGTGGCCGCCAGGGCCGAACACCGAGGAGCGGCTTGCCTACGTCGGGCCAAACAAGACTCTGTCCTTCAACCGTCCTGTCGGCGGTGGTGATACGGCATTTGACAGTTACGTGTCAGATCCGGCGTTTCCGGTTCCGTACCGGCAGCGTCCGATCCAGGCGACGTACTTCCCTGGTGGGTCAAAGTGGTCGACCTGGCTTGTCGAGGATCAAAGATTCGTCGATGACCGTGCGGACGTGCTGAGCTGGGAGACCGCACCACTCGACACAAATCTCACGATCGCCGGTGAGGTGGTTGCCCATCTGTTTGCGGCGACGACCGGGAGCGACGCCGACTGGATCGTCAAACTGATTGACGTCTATCCCGAACGCTACCCCGAGAACTGGGACCTGGCCGGGTACCAGCTGATGGTGTCCAACGAAGTTTTTAGAGGGCGGTACCGCCGGAGCTTCGAGAAGCCCGAGGCGATCATCCCCAACGCAATTCTGGAGTATGCATTCAGCCTCCACACTCAGGACTACACCTTCCTTAAGGGCCACCGTCTCATGGTGCAAGTCCAGAGCACGTGGTTCCCGATCATCGATCGGAATCCACAGACGTTTGTTCCTAACATTTTTGAGGCGAAGGAAGCCGATTTCAGGCAAGCGACTCATCGCATCTACCGTTCGGCGCAGTATCCGTCGCATGTCGTGGTCCCAGTCGTGGTCAGACGGCCTTCGTGACGCGCAGCAGGCTGTCGCCACAGGTACGGCTCCGACGTTAACGAATCTCCCATCGACAGACCCACATTCCTGCCATAGGTGACGGGCCGGCAACGATACCAGGCCTTCCGATTGCTCCGGCAGATGAAGACTGAGATTTCAATGACGGAACGAACGGGACCGGCAGTATCTATGGATGCGCCATCGAAGACGGGAACCGCTACTTCCTCCGCTGGAGGGGGGAAGCCTTCGCGACTCCGTTGGATCATGATCGGTCTCGCGTTCCTCGCGACGGTCATCAATTACCTTGATCGGCAGACACTCTCGGTGGTTGCACCCGTCTTGCGCGAGGAGTTCAGGATGAGCAACGAGGCCTACGGTTTCGTGCTCTCCGCCTTCATGCTTGCCTACACCGTCTCGAACGGTATCTCGGGTCCACTGCTGGATCGGTTTGGCACGCGATTGGGGTACGCCGCGTGCATGGCGTGGTGGTCAACAGCGAGCATCCTGCACGCGTTGGTGGTCGGCCCATGGTCGCTGACCGGATGCCGGTTTCTTCTCGGGATCGGCGAGGCGGGCAACTGGCCGGCCGGCGTCAAGGTGGTGACCGAGTGGTTTCCCGCGCGTGAGCGGGCGTTCGCGTCGGGCATCTTCAACAGCGGAGCCGCCATCGGCGCAATCCTCGCGCCGCCGCTTGTGACGTGGCTGGTGCTGAAATACAGCTGGCAAACGGCGTTCTTTGTGATTGGCCTGACAGGCTACATATGGCTGGCGGTGTGGTGGTTCGTCTATCGCGTTCCTGCTCAGGTGCAGCAGGAAGTCGCCGCCCGACCAGCGCCACCGTGGAGGCTCTTGCGGACGCGGTTCCTCGGCGTGCTGACACTGTCCAAGTTGTTTCTCGATCCGGTCTGGTATTTCTACATTTTCTGGTTCCCGCAATACCTGAGGAGTGTCCACGGCTTTGATCTGGCGAGAATCGGCATGACGGCGTGGATTCCCTTCGTCACGGCGGACCTCGGCAATCTCGCTGGCGGCTGGCTGACGGGGCACTTGATCCGCCGCGCCTGGCCATCTTCGACTGCGCGCAAAACCGTCGTCGCTCTCTTCGCTGTCCTCATGACTTCCGCGATACCAGCGATTCTCATCTCAAACGTCTGGGTGTCGGTGGCGCTGATCTCCGTCGCGACATTTGGTTACACCGGTTACAACAGCAACGCGCTGGCGTTTCCGGCGGATGTCTTTCCGAAGAACATGGTCGCATCGGTCTGGGGCCTGGCGAGCATGGGATCTGGCTTCGGGGGAATGCTTTTCAGTTGGTTGAGCGGGCGGATGATTGATCAATACGGCTACACGCCGGTGTTTATCGCCTACGGTATCATGCCATTAATCGCCGCGGGCCTTGTGCTCTTCGCCATGGGGCCACTGCGGCCCTTGCCGGCATTTCAAAACCCCATTCAGAAATTCGAATAACATCATGCTGGAACCACCTTCGCTGCCTTGATGAAAGCTGGATCGATCGTCACGCCGACGCCCGGGCCAGTCGGGACGCTGAGGATGCCGTTGACACATTTGAGCGATGAGGTGTCGCAACTGATTGGCAGCGTCTCATCCTGATCCTTGAACTCCTGGTGCGGCCCGGCGTTCGGCACGACCGACGCGAAGTGCGCGACGTAGAGGTAGCCCAGGTCGCCGCCCGACATATGCGCCGTGCATTCCATCCCGGCGGCTTCGGCCATCCGCGCGACTTTCACCGAACGGCAGAGGCCACCAAAATAGAGCAGGTCGGGCTGCACGACGTCCACGCAGCGGTTCTCGATCATCCAGCGGAACCGGCGCAGGCTCGATTCCTGTTCGCCGCCCGCCATAAGAATGTTCAGCTTCGCAGTGATCTCGCGCGTCTCTTCGTAATAATCGAACGGAACCGGCTCCTCGAAAAAGCGCAGTTTGTGCTCTTCCATGATCTTGCCGACGCGCAGCGCCATCGGCACATCGTAGGAACCGTTGGCGTCGGCGTAGATCGTCATCTTGTCGCCGAAAGTCTTGCGAGTCAGCGGAATCATCGCCAGGTCGCGTTTGGTCGAGGCCTCGTCGTAGCGCATTCGCGCGCCCAGCCGGAACTTGATCGCGCTTGCGCCCGTTTCGGCCAGCACTTTGCGGAAGAACTCGATCTCGGCCTCCGGCGCGTTGCCGCGATTGCCGCTGGCGCGATAGACCGGGATGTCGCGGCGTACCACCGTACCGAACAATGCACCGAGCGGTTTGCCAGCCACTTTGCCCAGCAGGTCGAGGATCGCTATCTCCGTGCAGGCGACAGAAACCCAGAACGGTAATCCCTGCCATTTGTAGTTTGAATCCTTCAGGTAAACGCCCTGCAAGTGCGATTCCAGTTCGCGCGCATCGCGTCCGATGAAATACGGGAAGACCTTGTTGAGCAGAATCGGATAGCTGTCCGTGACCACCGCCGTATGCGCGACGGCCAGTCCTTCCGCGCCATCCGACGAACGTACGCGCACGAGGAAGTGCTTGCCGTTCTTAAGCAATTCAATCGCGGCAATCTTGACAGGTTGTGTGACTAGATCGGTTCTCAGAACCGCCGCAGTCCAGACCTTGTCAATCCTGGTTTTGAGGTCAGCCTCCTCATTGGCGTGGGCTGCTTCCGCGCGCATTGTTCCCAGCAAGGCCGTAGCCGCGCTCAGCTTCGTAAACCTACGGCGACTGCTATTCATTTATGCAGAGCTCCCTTGTTGATCATTTGTTCTTGATTGAGGCGAGAGGCAAGCCCCCTCTCTGTCAACGTCACTGAGACACCGACCTCCGCATCTACAATTGACCCAGCCTCTCGAACCTACAACTCCTACGACATCTCGACAATTTCAACGGCGGCGGCGGCTGAACGATCCAGCAATCTGGCGAGACCGATCTTCCCAAGATAGTTGCCGGCGAGCACGATCTTATCGGGGAGCTTTGGCATTTCTTCGAGCGATCGTTCAAGGTTAAGGTCGTAGTGCGGCAGCGCCTGCGGCCATCGTGTGAGGTGAACGCTGACAGGCGATTCGGCTTGACCAGTGAGCCTCTCGTGGTCCGCGGCTACGATCCGTGTCAGATCTTCATCGTTGGAATCAACGATCTCAGAATCGAGTGCGCCGCCGAGAATCCATGTTTCGGATCGGAAATCGCTGCGCCCATCGAAAATGGAATCATTGAAGAGGACGCCTCTCGATCGGAAGCCCTGACCCCGCGGGAAAAGGCATCCGAATCCGCGCAGATGATGTGGATTCGGTTCATAAAAACAGGTTGCCGTCACAAGCGAGAGCATCTCGATTCTGTCCAGACACATCCCCGCCTGAGGCGAGAGTTCGTTGAGCAGAGCCGCGGCCTGAGATGCTGATGTGCAGATGACGGTCGGCTCGCCTGGTTTGAGCTGAACGTTCTGGTTGAAGTGAATTTCAGCACCCATCTTCTGTATATGATCCGTCAGCACATCCACCAATTCCTGCATGCCACCGGCCGGAGCGACCGTTCCGTGCAGTCGTGGTTTCCTAACCTCGTTTGTGTTCCCTTTCGCCCTCGCGCTGCGCCGGAAGATCAGGCTCGCGCTCATCCGGCTGCCGTCGCCGGCATAAATGCCGCCGAGCGCCGTCATCAGAGCGTATTGAGTTGCGCCGGTTCCAAGGACGCGGCTGCCCCAGCCTGCGATGGTCTCATATGGAACTGGACGCAGCCGGCCAAGGTTGAATGTCAGGCCTGCTCCGACCCTCAGGGTCTCAGCAGCAGTCAGAGGCCAGCGTCGCGGTTTCGAACGCCAGATATAACGAGCGCGGCTCTCAGGGCGAGGAGCGATGAGTCTGACGTTGGTCTCTTCGCAAAGGGATTCCAGCCGGCTTGAATTGAGTATCCCGTTCGCCGCGGTTTCGACCAGTCCATGCTCTGTTCGTCTGGTTCCGAGCAGACCTCCGGGCCGATCGCTCCGCTCCAGCACTCTCACGTGGACTCCCGATTTCAGAAGATAATGGGCAGTCGTCAGCCCGGAGAATCCGGCTCCTACTACGGTCACAACCAGTTTCTTGTGCGGCAGCATGCTGGTTTCTACATTGCCTGTGAAAATATCCGTGACTGGGGCTCCTCGCGGCGAAGCCTTTGATCGAAAAACATGCAGGCATTGCGCAGGAACGGCAGGCCTTGATCGGTCAATCTCAGTCTCTCGCCCTGCAGTTCCACCAATCCGTCTTTGAGCATCGAATCCAGGAAAAGAGGAGCGTCGATCTGCTGATCAGACGTCAGTGCCACCTCAAACCTTGTCATGAAGGTGAGAATCTGCTCGCGGAGTTGTCGATCTTCATCGTTGAGCATATGTCCCCGCAGCGTCGGCAATATGCCCTGCTGCAGCTGCCGTTCATATACTGGAAAGGCTTTCTCGTTCTGATGAAAACAATCAGGTGTCTCGGAGATTGCGCTCACGCCCAGCCCCAGCATGACTCGCGTTCTGGCTTCTGTGTATCCCATGAAGTTGCGATGCAACGTTCCTTCAGCCTGAGCGACGGCGAGCTGGTCATGTGGAAGGGCGAAATGATCCATACCGATTTCCTGGTATCCGCCATTGAGCAGTAGCTCACGCGCCAGTTCATAAAGCGCCCGTTTCTCGCCAGCTCTGGGGATATCCTCGTCTTTGTAACTTCGCTGCGTCGGCTTGATCCATGGCACGAGGGCAAAGCTGTAGAGGGCGATGCGATCCGGGCGCAACTCAAGCGTATGCCTGGCCGTCATCGTGATACTCTTTTCGGTCTGCTTTGGGAGGCCGTAGATGAGATCGAAGTTGACGGAATCGTAGCCAAGACGACGTGCTTCATTCGTCACATGTTCCGTCTGTTCCACGGGCTGGAGGCGATTGACGATCCGCTGAACCTCGGGGTCGAAATCCTGAACACCGAGAGAAATCCGCCTGAAACCCAGATCGAAGAGAGCTACAAGGTGGTCCCTCGTCGTTCGTCGCGGATCGACTTCTACGGATGCATCGAAATTCGCTTCATCCCGTTGAACCCGATCCAGAATCGGACCCAGGATTCGCTTCAGGTTGTCTGGTGAAAAGAATGTCGGGGTGCCGCCACCGAGGTGCAGTTGGCGCAATGACCTGCGCGTCAGGTCGGGCACGTTCGCGCAGTACAACTCCCATTCCCGCTGCAACAAGTCCACATATCCTTCCTCACGGCCGTGATCCCGGGTGATCACCGTGTTGCACGCGCAATAGGTGCACAGTGACTCGCAGAAAGGGAGGTGCAGGTAAACCGACCACGCGAGGCATTCGTCCGCGAGCGCATCATTCAATGATTGCAGCCACTGCCTGGTCGTTGGAGGATCACTCCAGAATGGGACCGTCGGATAGCTGGTGTAGCGCGGCGCAGGCACATCGTATTTTGAGAATAGATCGTTCATGAGATGACGTGTCACAGTCGATGATACCATTACCGCCGGAGTTGGTCGCCGGCGAGGGATTGTTCAGGATTGTTCAGTGAGAGAGAGGGC
>JANNRD010000233.1:0-1797 GCA_031401095.1 Acidobacteriota bacterium | reverse complement strand
AGGCCACAACGATGCGTCCGTCGGTGGCGGGAGTTGCGCTGGCATATGTCGATTTGATGTGACGTTTTTCGAGCGGCTCTCCTTCGTGGGCGACTCGCTCCCAAAGAATCTTGCCGCTCAGTTTGTCAACAGCGTAGATCATCCAGCGATGACGGGAATGGTCTTCCGAAGCATCTCCGTCGCCGTAGAGGCCCGGTTTAAAGCTTGCATCCGGCTTGCTACTGACTGCGCTCGTGACAAAGATTCGCGACCCCCAGACGATGGGACTGGAGTGCGCCAGCCCGGGGATCGCCGTGCGCCAGAGAATATTCTCGCCCGTTTTTCCACTCCACCGTTCCGGGAGATTCTGCTGTTCGGCTGTACCAGACGCCGTCGTCCCACGGAATGACGGCCAACTGCCGACAGTTGTATCGGTGTTTGGTCGTGCAGGCGGCCGGGCACCAGCGGTCCGAACCAGGCGGCGCGTGGGGATGGCCTTTGGGGTTCCGGCCGGCACCCACGTGCTCCGGTCGAGGATCATCTTTCTCGGTCTGCATTCATCGGATACAACATCGAAGCTGACGCGGTTACCCTCGATGCGATGCCGATATCGGCCGGGTCCCTCACATCCGCCAGGACCGCCTGAGAGCAACAGCTCGACCTCGGCCCCGTCGATCTTCCAGGTGCCCTTCATCGCGGGCCATCCCTGGCCCTCCAGCGCGAACGTGCCGCCCGGATCGAACCGCGCAAGAAATGCCCCATACGCCATTGAATGAGAAGGCAGTTGAACAGTCTGCAGACCGCTGGCGGATGAGTCGGCGTCGCTCATCGCAACGAAAAGCAAAGTCAACGAGAATGCGAGTGCAATATTTGCAAGAAGCCTACTTTTCACTTGTACCCTCAGATATTGAACCAACGGGCATTGTCATCCAGAACGATTTCTATCCCCCTTCAGATGCTCCTGTCGGCTGACCGGTGCGACGATCCTAGTCTCCGCGAAAACGTGCCGGGGAGCAATGGCAGACTTGCCAGGCCTCCGTTCTGGCCGGTGCCGCCGCCCGGAGGGAAAAGCTCAGCGAGGGCATACCCATGAGAGTCGTCTTGAGTCGGGCCGACAACTGGCCCTTTCCGTCTCAGCAGATGACTCCGAATCCGTTGTGTCCGGTCCAAAGCAAGAGTATCATCCAAGCGTTTTATCTCATCTCTGCGTGACCATCAATCGACGCACATCGGGGAACTCCTCAAGAGTTTCCATCGCAACAAAGAGACAGACTCAACCGGAGGAAGCTATGAATGTCAAGAAGTACGCTCTTGCTACTTTAGCCGTTGGAGTGGCCTGCAATATCTACGATTTTGTGGTTCACGAATTTATCCTGTCGAATGGGATCTACAGCCGGATGTCGACATTCTTCAATCAGTATGCTTCGATAGCCGTGCTGGTCATCGGGGTCTTCGTCGCGGCTGCCGTGTTTGTCTGGGTATACGATCGCGTCCAAAACAGCTTCGACGCCGGGATCAAGGGTGGGGTGACGTTTGGTCTGTTTGCCGGCGTGCTCATCAACTTCCCGACCTGGATCATGAGTCACATCCTGATCACAGGATTTACCTACGAGTTGGCCTGGACCTGGGCAATTGCCGGGATGGGTTGGTCTCTCCTCGCCGGCGCCGTTGCAGGACTTGTTTATCAGCGTAGTTCCTGAGCCAATCGCGCGCTCCGGTAGTAAATTCTCCAAAGTTCCCTTTGGCGCCAGGGAGCTTCGCCTGAGGTCCCCGGCGTGTCATTTGCGATTCCACAACATTGGTTGTAGCGGAGTCGGC
>JANNRD010000232.1:0-3190 GCA_031401095.1 Acidobacteriota bacterium | reverse complement strand
TTTTAGGATTTTTAAGCCAAAAGTAACGAGCAAAAGAATTGGTAACCACATTCATATCTGTTGTCGTAGAGTATGTTAATTTAGTTACAGCTATACGAGACTCATTATTTTTGTTTTTTCTGGTCATGTACGGGACTGGATTCCGCTTCCGGAACAGCAACAGCGGCGTCACCGTGAAGGTGGGCGGGCGGACGCTACAGTCTTTGTACTCTGGTGTGGCCGCCGGCTTTGTCGGTCTCGATCAACTGAATATTAGTGCCTTGCCGCGTGACCTTACGGGGGTGGGTGTGGTCAACATCGAGATCACAGTTGACGGGAAAGTAGCGAATACGACTACCGTGTCGATCAAATAAATAGGTTCTGCTTGACTACCATCCTTATGTGACACCAACGCTGTCTCGTGGCCGTGGGAGGCAAGATAGAATTAGCGGATGACAACAGATTGAGAGAAGCCGAAAGAGGCTAGATGTGCTGTCCCGGCCAACTTTGGTCCGGCAGGGGGCGTCACAAAGCCGAGCTGGGACTCGGCTTTCCCGGGAGGAGTACACTCGATCCAGCGGCAGCCCTGGGAACGCTGAGCCCCAGCTCGGCATGGCACGGCGATACCGTTTATCGTCGAAGGCGACAGGAACGGATCGAGAGAAGGACACTACCTTCTGTAGACAAGCCAACTGGCAACCACGCTGTTCCCAAACACGTCAACAACCTCGCGCCCGACCGACTCGTCGTCCACCAGTCGCACTACCGGCACCCGCTGCGCTCCCCTGCCTCGACGCTCGAGCCTGATCTCAACCAGTGTCCGCCATCCAGCCAGTGCAGACTGGCCAGGTGGCATGGCGAGCGCGACACCAAGACGTCCACGCATTGAGCTATTGACGATCAGCGTCCCGTTCGTCGCATCCCTCCCCGCCTGAGCGCTGACGAACTCCCACTCATCCGGCTCAAGGGAGAGACCAAAGCTGATCGCATTCTCCATCCCCCCAACATCAATCCACACGGCGATATCGACAAAACCCCTTCGTGATGGAGAAGAGACGATGACGGCAACCGAGCGCGATGCGGATAGCTCCCTTCCCCGACTGCTACCCACCCCCGCGAGATGAGTGGCGCCCGCTGCCGTAAGTGGAGTCGGGCTTGTCGGCCCGCCGGCGGAAAGCACCGGGTCGAGGCCTGCGCCATAACGGCCAGCCTGCACCCAATCAGCCAGTGAGAGCAGGCCGTTGCCTTTTGTCTCACGCGGAGCGCAGTCAGCGCGTTGAAATTCACTCCCAGACGAAGCCGTGTCCAACCCGACCGCGAAACGGCCCGTCTGGACCCAGTCAATCAGACTGACGAGCCCGTTTCCATTTGGACGAGGCGACGTATCCCCCTCAAAGCCACCCTGCTCGATCGTCACCGCCCCGTTGATGAAATTCGTCGGGAGCGCAACCCCGGCAGTGTCTACCAGCTCACGCACTACCGGACTGTCTCCAAAACCAATCTGGGAGGGGCCCGCCGTCGCGCCCTGCGCCGCGCTTAAGACAACGTTGACCGCCTGCCGGGTGCCGCTTTGGAGCGCCTGGCCGGCAGGAAGATCGACCGCGATCCCAATCCTTCCGCTTGCTGCTTCGCTATTATTGACATTGAGACTGGCTCCGGGAGCCCCGCTACCCAGATTTGCCGAAACAAAGCTCAGCTTGGTTGATTCGAATGTGAGACTAAACGCCAGCCCATTTTCGGTTCCGACGGCATCTATCTCGACGGCAACAGCGCCCGTGCTCCCCACCTGAATGGATGAACCAAGCGCGCGCACATTTCTGACGGGAATTGGCGCGATGATGTTGACGAAACCCGGATTGAAACTGATCAGCCCAATCGGGATCACGCTGGCATCCGGCCGGACGACGGCCCGCTCCACGGGAAAGTCGCCAAAGTTGATCTGAGTTTGGCCAATGGCAGCGTTGCTCAACGCGTTGAGCGCCAATGTCAACAGTGGATGTGCGCCCTGTGTCAGCGTCTGGCCCGACGGGAGACTGACCGTCGCGCCCACTCGCCCACTCACAGTCTGGTTGGTGTCAACTATGAGACTCGAGCCCGGTGGGAGTCCCGCGGCAATAACGGTCGAGACATATGAGAGTCGTGTCGGGTCAAAGCTGAGGCTCATCGCGAACGAGTTCTCATCGCCGCGCGCGAAGAAGACGACCGAAACAGAACCAGCACTGCCAGCCGTGATGGTCGAACCCGCGATTGAAAACGACAGCCCCTGTTGCCCGCCTTCGGTGAAGACGCAAGCCGCGCCTGAGTCGGGAGTTGAATTGTCACTTGGGTTGCCATTGATCCCGGACGCAGCACTGTCCTCACCAACCGCCCCGACGACGACTGTCGTGGAGACCGCAACGGAGTAGCCAAATCTATCGCCCTCGTCAGTGTTCGAAGCCTTGAGGTATGCCCGTTGGCTCCACACGCTTCCAGTCCGTTGAAACTGGTAGGCAGCCCCGGCATCAGGAGCAGAGTTGTTCGAGCCGTTCCCATCAACGCCGGTCGCAGCGCTGAACTCGTAAGGAGCACCGACCACGATCACGTCGCCGGAGACAGCAACAGCGTTGCCGAAGAAATCATTCTCACCAGTGTTTGAGGCCTTGAGATATGCCTGCTGAGTCCAGACGCCTGCGGTCCTGGCGAAGACAAACGCCGCGCCAGAATCCGGCGCGGTATTGTCGCCGCTGTTGCCGTTGATACCAGTCGCCGCGCTGTCTTCGTTCACCGAACCGACAACGATCGTCTCGGCTGAAATCGCGATTGAATAACCGAAAAAGTCGTTTGCCTCTGTGTTGGCGGCTTTGAGGTAGGCTTGCTGGCTCCAGGTCGTCCCGCTGCGCACAAAGACGTAAGCTGCCCCGGCCGACTCAGCGGCGTTGCTGGTCTGGTCTCCATTGACTCCGATGGCGGCACTGTCCTCGAAGGGCGCCCCGACGACAGCCGTCTCGCCCGAGACTGCGAGAGACCAGCCAAAGGCGTCGGAAGATGCGGTATTGGAAGCCTTGAGGTACGCCTGCTGGCTCCACACGCCGGCGGTCCCGAGAAAGACATATCCTGCGCCTGAATCCCCCGCTGTGTTGTTGGTGCCAACGCCGTTAACTCCGGTCGCGGAACTGTCCTCTCCATCAGCCCCGACCAGGACTGTCTCGCCGGAGATGGAGACGGAATAGCC
>JANNRD010000231.1:0-3363 GCA_031401095.1 Acidobacteriota bacterium | reverse complement strand
CCCGGGGCGACGAGCGGATCATAGCTTGCCGCATTGACGACGGTCACGGCCACGCCCAGACCCACACCCAGACCGATGTTGGATCCGTTGCCTATTGCTTCCGCCGATTGTGTCGATTGCATCACGGCTGCAAAACAGAGCGCGACGACCACGAGAAGACGGACTCTCACTAATCTGTTGACGGTCTTCATCTGAAACCTCCTCACACTTCAAGCTAAAAAGCCGAGATTGGTGAAACTGCCACCGAGAACCTGAGCGGCCTCCGCCTTGGAGTTGCCAAGCCAGCTTTCGATGAGGGTCGTGTAGACATCGCGAAAGTCTATCTTCATTTTCAAATTGCCGCCGCTGAGATCCGTGAGGCTTGGGTCAGCACCGTAGACGCCGCCCTTGACGGGGCTGCCGAGCACGAAAATGTTGTTCGCAGTCCCGTGGTCTGTTCCGTCACTCGCATTGTCAGCGACGCGCCGTCCGAACTCGGACCACACCATGACAACAGTCTTGTTGGCAATGTTGTGCGCCACTAGATCGTCATAGAGCGCTTTCAGCCCATTGGCGAGGCGTTGATGGAGCGTCATCTGGTCGGTGTCTTGATTGGCGTGTGTATCGAAACCACCGAGCGAGGCATAGAAGACGCGGGTGCCGAGCGTCGGGGTCGCGGTCGCGAGCTTTGCGATGAGCTTCAAACCGGCGGCAAACGAGTCGTTTGCCGGATAGACCACGGAGCTCGAGTAGGCTGCGGTTGCGCTTTCGACCTGGTCTGCGCTATTGAGCGCATCGATGCCCGTCGTCTCAACCAGATCAGTATAAGGCTTTGTGTCTGCCGTCGCGTCGGTCAGCCGCGCAGCTGTCAACTGGTTGGTTCGGTCGCCGGTGAATCGCCCGTCGGTATCAAATTGGTAGCCAGAGGCATCACCATCGCTGTCAGCACCGATACCGGAGACCTTCGCACCAGCTGCGTAGAGTGTCTTGCTGACACCGCCGATGCCGACCGTATCGAGCGCGTTCGTCGGACTTCCAAAGAGGGCTGAATGACGGCCGATCCATCCGTTGTTGGTGACGGTGCTCGTACTCGGATCACCCCGGTAATAGATGGTCCTGGATCCGTCGTGAGAGAGATTCGCGCTGGGATAGTGTACCGCCTGAACGACGGCGAGCTTGCCGGCATCAGCGATACTCTTGAGCCCGGAGAGGTTCGGTGTCAGCCCCATGGTTGTCGAGCCATAGAGTGACAGCACCTGCGCCTTTGGAATTGCGATCCTCGTGCGAAAGCTCGCATAGGAGTCATACTGCGCGAGCGGGACGATCGTATTGAGACCATCATTGCCACCGGACAGCTCAATGATGATGAGGATATTTCCGTTCCCGGCCAGATCCTCCCTCAATTGCTGGATGATGGTTGTCCCCATGGCTGTCCTGTTGATGACAGGCAGCATGACGCCCGCCCCCATCGCCATCGTGCCCGTTTGAATAAACTGCCTGCGGGTCGGTTTCACCATAGTTACTCCTTCAACATCGGACGTTCCCGACTAGAGATTCTGCGCCTCGGGGCGAGCGAGCAGCAGATGAATAAGCCCTCTTACTTTCTTGTCCTTGGTCGTCGCATCGAGCACGAATGTGCCAATCGAGCCGTTGTCGCTCTTCTTCAGATAGTCAATCAGACCCTGACGCACACTCGCTGCAAGCGGCCTCTGGACGAGCAGACTGGAAAAATAGTCGACGACCTGCTCGGCGGTTGAGTTGGCGCCAAGATTGCCCGTGGCGAGAACGGTCTCGATCGGGATTCCGGTATTGCCCGGGACCGTGCCGCGATTTGATGTCAGGCTGTTGGCCCAGTTCGCGCGTGCCAGTAACTGGGAAGTCGTGCTCCATTCCTCGCGACCCGGCCATCCGAACACATCCGGTGGATTGAGCAGTTGCTGACCCATCGCCGAGAGCGAGTACGCTGCGGAGGGCGCACCCCGACGCATTCCGTTGATGTCGCGCGTTGTCACCTGCGCCTGAAGGCCTCGGATCGCCATGACCACGTAGTGCACCGGCCACTTGAGCACCGAAAAGAGAGCCTTCTCGGAGTAGAACTCCTTGGTATTGAGAAACAGATCGCGAAGAAGCGCTTTCATGTTGAAATTGTTGCGCAGCAGAACAGCCGCAAGATGGTCAATGACGTGCTGTTCGGGATTCTCGTAGGCAAAGTGTTCAAATATCTTCTTGCCAAGCATCCGCGCTGCGCTCGATCGCTGCGGCTCATGATCGAGGATGAGATTGACGATGTCGTCGCCATTGAAATTCTGGACGACTCCGAAGACGGTCTTGTCGCCGTAGTCGTGTCGCTGCGCAGGCCGCGAGTTGTCTTCGATCGTGGGCGGCACTTCGATAACCTGGGCGGGGTCGGTGACTGGCCCGTTGAGATCGGTCTGTGACGCCGGCTGATCATTCCCGCGTCTGATGCCCCAACCGGTGAACGCCCGCGCTGCCTGTTGCACATCGGGTTCAGTATAGGCGCCCGCGAAAAAGGCATCGAGACCGAGCATGAAGATCTCCATCAGTTCGCGAGCATAATTTTCGTTTGGGCTGCCCTTGAGGTTGAAGATGTTATCGAGCCAGTAGAGCATCGCCGGGTCACGATTTATCCCCTTGCAGAGATCGCGGAAGTTGCCGGTTGCGTGTTGGCGGAAGAGCTGATTCTGCCAGTAGAGGTATTTGAAGCCATTTGGGACATTAACCTTACTGACAGCCGTCGCGAAGTGATCGTGCCAGAAAATGACCATGCGTTCTTCGAGCGGGTGAGTCGTCTTGATCATCCGCTCGAGCCACCACGAAACCACATCTTCCGCATCGAGAATCCTGATATCGAACCCGCCGTTGCGTGTCGTTGGCTGCAAAGGAACCGCCGGGTCGGCGAGCTGTTCGTAGTTGACTAGCTGATCGACTGTCGCTTCGAATCCCTGGTTGAGATAGGAGTTGATCTGATCAGGCCGTGCGCCAAATCCTGCACGGCGAAGTAGATGGGCCATCCTGTCAAATTGGCTGGGCATAGACCTCCCCGATTCAAGAGCTTCCGCTGGTAATTTATGGGGACACTTGTCCCCCCGCCGCCGAGCGCGCCCCGAGACCCGCGCACCGCCGCGGGAAGGATTGGGACTTCCACTCGGGCGAGAGGGCCATTCAGTTATCGCTTCGTTCCGGACTTGCCCGAAGCTCAGCAACATCGAATGGACTTAAGAGGTGGGTCGACAAAAGAAAGTTGAACTCTTTTTTGTGGCAGTTCCGTTTCGCCGAAAGGTATGCACCAACCCAGTTAATGAACCACGGAGACGCAGAGCCACAGAGAAAGCGCAGAGAAGAACAAGAGTGGTTATAGACCTA
>JANNRD010000230.1:0-7283 GCA_031401095.1 Acidobacteriota bacterium | reverse complement strand
GTGTCTCTGTGGTTCATTCCTCTGTCTTCTGACGAAACTGAGACACTACGAAAATCGGGCGGTCCTTGACAAACGCCAGCGCAGACGGTTACTTTTGCGTTTTGTTCTAATCACTAGATAATTATCTAACGGAGTACTGTCTTGCCAAAAGGACGAGTAGCAGCTAAGGAATTAAGACGCGATCCACTGATGGAGGGGTTCCTCGCGAGCAGCTCCTGGATCAAATCCCGGAGCAGGCCGATCCTCACCGGGCTGACCGTTGTCGCGGTGATTGCGGCGCTGGCACTTATCTTTTGGTTGATCTCGTCGAGACGATCTCGCGCCGCTGCCGATGCGCTCGGCGAAGCATTCAAGGTCGCAGACGCCATCGTGGCCAATCCCGTACCTCCAAATGTCACCGGATATGCGTTCACCAGCGAGGATGAGAAGGTTCGCAAGACGTTCGAAGCATTTGACAAGGTTGCGCGCGATTATCCGTCCTATTATGAGGACCTGGCGCGCTTTTATGCCGCGACAAATCAACTCAAGTTTGATGCTCCTGCCGCCGAGGCCACTCTCAAAGGACTCGCGCAGAAGGACTCACCGATGGCCTCGCAAGCCGCGCTTGGGCTGGCCCAGCGCTATGAGGGCACTGGAAAGTTGGACGAAGCCCTCGCTGCCTATGAGGCATTGTTGAAGAAGCCCGGTGATCTTGCGCCATTATTTATCCGCTACAACATCGCGCGCATGTACGAGGCGCAGGGCAAGACGAAAGAGGCGGCTGACACCTATTTCGAAGTCGCCAGGGACGCGCGCAGCATCGGCATTGGAGCGACGGCAATGACCAGGCTTTCGACCTTGGATCCGACGCGTCTCGAGCAGCTTCCTCCGCCCGAAGCGACCAGTCCCCTGGCTGGCTTTAGATAGACCGACACCGCGGCAGTGGCGACCTTTTCCGGGCATCGGGCCGGTCGTCCAGTCAATGGACAATCTGACGCACACCCTGGTCGGCGCTGCGCTCGCAGAGTCCGGCCTCAAACGCTACACACCGCTGGCGACGCCGACGCTTCTCATTGCGGCGAATCTTCCGGACATCGATATCATCTCGGGAGTGTTTGGTCCTGCGGCCTATCTCGAATGGCATCGCGGGCTGACACACTCGCTGATCGGCTTTCCAATAGTTGCCTTTCTGCTGGCGGCGGCCGTCCATTTTTTATCGCGAGGGCGGGCGCGTTTCTGGCGACTGCTCGGGCTGAGTTTGATCGGGACGGCGACGCATCCTTTGCTTGACTTCACCAATTCATACGGTTGGCGTCCATTTCTTCCCTTTAGTGATCGCTGGTACTTCGCGGACCTCGCGTTTGTGATCGACCCGTGGATCTGGCTTGGCATTGGCGGGGCCGTGTTTCTGGCGAGGTCGGAGACACGTAGATCGTTGCTGGGTTGGGGGATTCTCGCGGCGCTTGTCACGCTTCTGATCATGACCTCACCGGTGGGATGGGGTGTTCGCACGGTCTGGGCAGGTCTTGTCGTGATGATCATCGCAGCACGGTGGGTCCTGCAGTTGCAGGAGCGGGGTCATCGGTTGATGAACGCCGGCGCGCTGGGCGGACTGGCGCTTTATCTTTGCGTGTTGGCTCTTTTGCACGCGCTGGCGGTCTTCAGGTCGGCTGAGGTCGCTTTGGTTGCCGTTTCTGCAAATGAGCAGGTAGTCGAACTGAATGCCCTGCCGGTTGAGACGAATCCGCTGAGATGGCGTTTGGTGGTTGCGACGGAGACGGGTTTCCATGTTGGCGACCTGGATGTTTTTGGAGGTGGAGAGCCGCAGTTCACCAGGATTGCACGCGAGGAAGGGAGTGTGGATGCGATCGAGGCGGCGAAACTGAGCGAGGCTGGAACCAGGTTTTTACGGTTTGCAAGGTTTCCGGTCTTTCGCACCACTGAGGTGGGCGATGAGACGGACGTCGATATCGAGGACATCAGGTTCGCAAATGTGACCAACCGATTTCGCGTTAAAGTCCGCGTTGGCAAGAGAAGCGCGAACTAGAGGCAAGGAGAAGAGACTCGTCGCAATTCCCTGCCGTCTTACTCATATCCAGGAATCTGGATGTAACTGCGCCAGATTTCCAAATAAATGGACGTTACCCTCAAAGCGTTCATTCCCGTTCCCGGTAAGTCCTTCCCCGTCAATCACCAGACAACCAACGCCTGGGGGCATAAATCTTGCCTGTTAGAAACTTGCAATTCTTTCTTCGCTCGAAGAAAGCAGGTTTCGGACAAGTACACAGATACACAATTGCAGTTGCACAAGATGGTTGCAGTTGCACAAGTGGAAAGACACGGACCGGATTGCATCTCTTCTTTTCCGGCTCAGACCTTTTGAGCGACGACTAGTGGTTTCAGGCTAAGCGCAGTTTTGATCGTTGCACCCACGTTGGCTGCGGTTCCAGGAGAGCCTGGGGCCAAATTGGCGCAGTAAGCTCCTGATTTTGGGGGAGCACAAACGAAGCAATTAACCTTGTCAACTCCGAGGAGGTTCCCACCTTATGAAACGCAGAGTTTCCGACGCAACTAGTGCAGTCTTTCTTGTCGGACTGATGGCGCTGACGGCTTTCGGGCAGGCAAGGTCATCTATTAGTGGCACAGTCACGGATTTGAGTGGCGCTGTTGTTGCCGGTGCAGTAGTCAGGGTCGAGAGTACGGCCACGGGCTCGGAGTTCAAGACGACCAGTAGCGCTGCCGGTGCCTACTCGGTGCCAGTGCTCGGCGCGGGAGTTTACACGGTAACCATCGAGGCGCGGGGATTCAAGAGAGCTTTGGTGCAGGATGTCAAGATTGATGCCGGCGTTCCCGCCACGGTTAACGTGACTCTCGAGATCGGCGCGGCCAGCGAGTCAGTCGTCGTCCAGGGTGGCGCCGAGATGCTGCAGTCGCAGTCGGCGAATATCTCAACGACGTTATCCACCAAGCAGATTGCCCAACTGCCACTGCAATCGCGAAATACCATTTACTTCCTGGTGCTGCTGCCGGGCGTGAGTTCATCGGGCACGGCCAGTCCGCGCAACTCCACCATCAACGGCCTGCCTTCGAGCACCTACAACATCACGATTGACGGCCTCAACACACAGGATAACCTGAACAAGAATGGCGACGGGTTCTTCAGCTACATCAACCCGACGGTGGATGCGATCCAGGAAGTAACCCTGTCCACCGCCACGCCGGGAGCTGAGAGTGCAGGCCAGGGCGCGGTCCAAATCAAGTTCGTGACGCGGCAGGGGAGCAATGAGTTTCACGGCAGTCTGTACTATTACCATCGCAACACAGCTTTGAATTCCAACTACTGGTTCACTAACCGTGATGTGACACCTGTCGACAACGCGACGGGTCTGAAGTGCAACAACATTGCCCAGGCGTATGACCCGCAGAAATGCCGTGCGCCGAAGGCCGTCGCGCTGTTCCATCAATTCGGCGGCCGCGTAGGCGGCCCGATCGTCATCCCAAAGCTCTTCAACGGAAAGGACAAGGCGTTCTTCTTCGTCAACATGGAGGAGTTCCGTCAGCCGAATTCGGTCGCTCGAAGCCGAACGATCTTAAACCCGCTCACCCAGGCAGGAACCTTCCAGTACACCGTCAGTGGCGCGACCAGGACGGTAGACCTGCTGGCCCTGGCGCGGTCCAATGGGCAGACGGCGACGATTGATCCGACGATCGGGAAGCTGCTGGCTGATATTCGCAGTTCAACAACAAACACCGGCGGCATTACTCAGAACACCGATCCCAACCTGCAGACCTTCGCTTTCGCCAACGCCAGCATGGGCAGGCGCTATTTTCCTACGGTCCGCCTCGACTTCAATCTGACGAGCAAGCATCACCTGGAGAACACGTACAACTATCAGAGTTATGTGACCACGGTCGACACGCTCAATGGTGTCGACCCGGCCTTCCCCGGTTTCCCAAATCACGGCGGCCAGTTCTCGAACCGGTTTACCGAAGGGATCACGTTGCGTTCGACCTTGACCCCCACCCTGGTCAATGAAGCGCGCTTCGGATTGACCGGGGGCACAGTGCTCTTCTTCCCCGAAGTCAACAAGGGGCAATTCACCAACCAAGGCGGCTACAGCCTTGGCATCGGCGCGGCGGGTATCAGCAGCGCGACGGTGACGACCGGGCCGGAGCGCCGCAATGCGCCGGTTTGGGACTTTGCCGATACCGTCACCTGGTCGCGCGGCGCGCACAGCCTGACCTTCGGCGGCCAATTCACGCAGGCCGGTTTGTGGATCAATGATTCAGTGGTGGTGCCATCAATCAGCTTTGGTCTCGCCACTGGCGACCCGGCAATTGCCATGTTCACCACCGCGAATTTCCCTGGCGCCTCCACTACGAACCTCAACGCCGCTGCAGGCATCTACGCGACGCTGACCGGGCGCATCACGGCCATCAGCGCGAACGCCGTGCTGGACGAGAAGACCAGCAAATACGGCTATCAAGCCGACCAAGTCCGGCGTGGTCGCCAGCGTGAATGGGGCTTCTTTGGGCAGGATTCCTGGCGCGCGCGTCAGAACCTCACGCTCACCGGCGGCTTGCGCTATGAGTTGCAGCTTCCTTTCACGACACTCAACGGCGTCTATACGACGCCCACTGTCGCCGGTCTGTTCGGGATCTCTGGGCAAGGCAATATCTTCAAGCCCGGCACGCTGACTGGCAGTCCCACTCAGTTAGTTCCCTTCAACAATGGCGATGAAGCCTACCAGACCGACAAGAAGAACTTTGCTCCGAGCATCGGCTTTGCCTGGAGCCCAGCGGCCAAGGGCGGTTTTCTCAAGCGCCTCATCGGCGAGGGCGGACAGACGGTGATTCGTGGCGGTTACTCGGTCGCTTACAATCGCCAGGGTTCGGCTAACTTCCTCAACTTCGACGTCAATGCGGGCGGGGCCATCTCGGCAACGCGGAGCGCCACGATTGGCAATCTGGTCACCGGCACGGGGACTGACACACTGCCGGTCTTGCTCAGTCAGACGAGCCGGCTTGGCGCACCTGCTTTCCCGACCGCGCCAACTTATCCACTCGTCGGCGGCACGAGCGTCGTGGCCATCACCAGTCAGGCCTTTGTCTTTGATCCGAATATCCGGACGCCATATACCCAATCGTGGATCCTCGGCGTCCAACGCGAGATCACCAAGGATACGGCCGTCGAAGTGCGGTATGTCCATACGGTTAACCTCCAGCAGTGGGTTACCTACAATTACAACGAAACCAACATCGTCGAAAACGGGTTCCTCAAGGAGTTCAAGCTGGCGCAAGCCAACTTGCAAGCCAACATCGCGGCAGGACGCGGCAACAACTTCAGATACGCTGGGCCAGGCACGGGCACCTCCCCGTTACCGATCTACCTGGCTTACTTCGCTGGCGCGCCTGGCGGGCTCAAACCAGATCCCAATGTGGCGGGCAACTACTCGAATAGCAACTTCGCCAGCACCAGCTTCACCAACCCGCTGGCCTTGCTAAATCCGAGTCCTTACACCCCGGCTTCCAATAGCTCCACGGCGGGCCTGTTTGGCAACGCAACATTCCGCGCGAATGCGTTAGCAGCGGGCTTGCCAGCCAACTTCTTCCTGGCCAATCCGGACTTTCAGGGAGGGGTCTTTACCCAAAGCAATGGCGGTTACAGCCGCTATGACGCGCTGCAGGTGGATCTCCGCCGCCGCCTGTCGAAAGGGTTACTGTTGGGCGCCAATTACACTTGGGGTAAGGGCTTCGCCGGGGCGCGTTATTCGCACCGCGGGGGCTGGGTCAATGGTCTGAGCACCCTCAGTGGCGGGACGATCCAGCATGCGTTCAAGATCAACTGGATCTACGCACTGCCGGTTGGTAAAGGCAAGGCGTTTCTTGGCAGCCCCAGCGGTGTCTTCGGAGGCTTGCTTGACAAGGTCTTCGGCGGTTGGGAGACAGACGGTACGGCCCGCATTCAGAGCGGGGCTAATATCAATCTCGGCAACGTCAGATTGGTTGGGATGACGCAGAAAGACGTCCAGAAGGCGTTCAAGGTGCGCTTCGATGATGCTGCCAAGAGAGTTTACATCTATCCGCAGGACATCATTGACAACACGATCCTGGCTTTTAGCACCAGCGCGACCAACCCGACAGGTTATGCAGGCACGGCACCCAGCGGACGCTACTTCGCGCCGGCCAATAGCGCGACTTGTATTCAGGTCTTTTCCGGCGATTGCGCTGGGCAGACACTGTTCGTCCACGGTCCGAAATTCACGCGCTTTGATCTGAGCGCCGTTAAAAGAGTCAGGATCACCGAGACTGTCAACTTCGAGTTCCGGGTTGAGTTCCTGAATGCCTTCAACAACATCAATTTCCTGGGCAACGGCAACACCGGTCCTTCGAGCAGCCAGAGCTTTGGTCAGCAGGTGTTGGGGAATTCCTATCGGGATGTCAACAACACCCAGGATCCGGGCGGGAGGCTGATTCAGCTCGTTGGTCGGTTCAACTTCTAAACCTTCAAAGTAAAGGTTTCACCCGTGGAGAGGAGTGTGGCTTCGGCTGCACTCCTCTCTTGTTCTTGGCCGGATTCCTTTTGAAAATGACGCGTTAGCCAAATGCGATCAGATTACGCTGAGGCGGCTGGCAGGACCCTGGTTCCCTTTCTGGAGAACAAACTCATGCGCAAGTTCGCGATCATACTTCTCTCTCTGAGCGTGTTTGCAGGGGTCGCTGCGGCACAGAAGAAACTCAAACCCTGGACGGAATGGTCGGAGAAGGAGGCAAAGAGGTTCCTCGAAGAATCACCGTGGGCGCATACGCAGACGGAGACTGACATTTCGGAGATGTTTTTTAGTCCAACCTCCCAGGCCAACTCCGGCCCAGGTACGAGCCGCAGCCAGCAGGGCGCGACAAATCAGGCGACCCACGTCAATTTCCGGATTCGGCTGCTCTCGGCCAAACCGATCCGGCAGGCTATGGCGCGCGCGATTGGCGCCAAACAACCGGAACTGGCGGGCTCCTTGAAAACCTTCGTCGACCGCGACTTTAGCGAGTTTATTGTCATCTCTGTGATCTGGGATTCTAACGATCAGAGATACTCAGGACCCGCGATGCAGCTCTTCAACAGCGCAAATACAGCCTTGCTCAAGAACAAGACCTTTCTTGAGGTCAAGGGAGGCCAGCGAAACTTCATCGGTCAGTACATTGCACCGCAGGCGGATGGTCTTGGGGCAAAGTTCATCTTCCCGCGCGTCATCGACGAGAAACCATTTGTTGCCGCCGACAGTGGAGAGCTTCGCTTCTACTCCGAGTTC
>JANNRD010000229.1:0-5438 GCA_031401095.1 Acidobacteriota bacterium | reverse complement strand
AAATCGCAATCATCTATCGCTGCGCGAGACTTTTAGCGCGCATAAGTAACGTGTCTTGAATCAAGTTTAGGTGCCCTTCAAACTTGTCGGTCTGAGGCGACGCCTCGCTAGAAACTCAGTCGGAGTCCAAGTTGAATGTTGCGGCCCGGCGCCGTGCTATCAATCTGACCATACGACCCCGACGTTGTCGTGACATTGGGATTGTTGAGCAGGACCTGATTCAAAGAGTTGAAGAGATCACCGCGCAACTCAAGTTTGACTCGTTCAGTAATCGCGAGTCGCTTGCGCAGCGAGAGATCCCAGAAGTAACGACCCGGGCCCTCAATTGGACCAACGCCGGCAGTTCCGCGGCGCGTGTTCGGGGCAGTTGCGAACGCAGCCGTATTGAACCATTGAAGAAATCGATCGGGCCCCTGAACATTGACTTCGCCCCCAATATAGTCGGCGCGTCTCGTGCCGATTGAGGTATTGCCGTTTGGTGTCAGATTCTGACCCGTCTGCCAGCGTGTGATCCCGCTCACCTCCCAACCGCCGAGCGTGTTGTAGAGGAGACCCTGCGACTTGCGGAAGAACGGCAGACGATAGGTGTACGTCAATGCAAGAATGTGGCGCCGGTCAAAGCTGACCGGACCGTAGTTGAACCTGCGATTGAACGGGTCTTCCAGGTTGTCTCCGTTGCCGCTCGTATCGGCGAGAGCCTTGGACCACGTGTAACTCGTCGTGAAGGTCAGCCCACCCTTGCGTTTGGCTGCGTAGACTTGCAGCGCATTGTAGTTGGAAGTCGAGTCGCTGAGCCTCATGAGAATGCCGGTATAGCCCTTGAAAGGTCTGAGTGTGTTGGTGGAAGGCCGCTGAGAGGACGGCAGCGCCGCGTTTGCGACAAGCGCGTCAAACGTTGCCTGATTGATGTCCGGTTGCCGCAGCAACTTCCTGCCCTGATTACCGACATACGCGACTTCGCCGAAAACACCCCACGGCAGTTCGCGCTGCACACTCAAGCTATAGCTCATGGTGTAGGGGAGTTCGAGTGCTGGGTTGATGGTGTTGATGTTGGCAAACGGCGCCACCGCGGAGGCGGAACCACCAGTGATGTTCGAGATGTTCCCGTTCTCAAACTGCGATGAACTGAGGTATGGCGGGATGTTGACCGACGAAAAAATGATGTTGCCCTCAGGCCGGTCATAGAAGATCCCAGCGCCACCGCGAATCGCCGTCCGATTGTCGCTGAAAGGCGAAATCGAAAAGCCGAAGCGCGGGGCCAGCAGGTGTTGTGGCTGATAGAGTCCGCGGGGACCGCCGGTCGGAACACTCAGCACGCCCGCACTGTTCCCGTTCGGTACTCGGCCAAGCTCATCCAGCGGCACACCAATCCCGGCGCGAACGAGACCATTGAAGCGGTTGCCCCCCTGGCTCGTGTCGATCGTTCCATTGCTACGCAGAGTCACGGCCTTCGCTGGATCATAGAACGCCGGGTCAAAATTGACGATATTGTTCGCCTGAGTATAGATCGGCTGACCCCATTGATAGCGGACTCCCAGTTCAATACTGATCCGGCGATTGACCTTCCAGTTATCCGAGACGAAGGCCTCAACTTGCGAGAACCTGAAGAATCCAATTGGATCCTGGTCAAACTCGCTGTATGTACGGAAATTGCCGAGCAGGGCGTCAGCAAAGCCATTATTGCTCGTCGACGGATTGCCAGAGGTCGAGAAGTCGACAGACCCGGTATATGCCGACCGCCCGTTCTGATCCTTGCGATTGCGGATCAGGAGCAGACCTGTCTTGAGCGTGTGATCGCGCAGCACCCACGAAAGCGTATCGCTGACCGAGATATCCGTAGTCGGAGACAAGAGAGAGCCTGACGGCCCCTGGAAGCCTGCAAAGCCCGAAATCGTCGTATTCGGAATGCCCTGCTCGAACCGCCCTCCGCCGGCAAAGAGCTGAGGATAGACGAAGCCGTAGGTCGCCCGCTTCCAGTTGTCGCCAACCGGCGGAATTCGCTGACCATTCCACGAGGTACTGATTCGTGCCTCGTTGATCAGCGTCGGTGCGATCAGCCAGGTATATCCCAGCTGAATGCCATATCCCGGTCGGACTCGGTTGGTCGGAATCGTCGCCAGCTGCGAGTTGATAAAAGTCCCAAAAGGCTCGATCAGGTCGTAATCGTCATGCAGATACCGGCCATAGACCGTATGACGCTCGCTGAACCGGTAATCGAGACGAATGATTTCCTGGCGGAAGTTGAATGGATTCGGCTCCTGAACCAGGCTGTTGTTGCCGGTTGGAGTGTCAGTATACGACGCGGCGCGCCCCTCCATGATGTTGTAGACATTGGCAAACGCTTTGCCATCCGCGGTAATCCTCGCCCCCGGTATCGCGTTGCTTGGGAAACATCCTGTGCGGATCGCCTGAACCGTGACAACCCCACCGACGATCGTTGGAGCGACACACTGGCTTGAGGGCTTGGTCGGGTCACGGAGCACACCATCATCCGCGTTGCCGACGATGTTGTCCGGACCACGTAAGCGCTGCGAGAAGTCGCCAATGCGCTCTGCTCGTGTCGGCATTGTTCGCGCTGCTGAAGCCGTCAGCCGTCGAATATATTTCCACTCGAGACCGCCAAAGAAGAAGAACTTGTCCTTAATGATGGGCCCGCCAAAACTGAAACCGAAGTTGTTGTAGCGAAGCGAGGGTCGCGCGACCTTGCGCGCATTGTTGAAGTAGCTGTTAGCATCCAGCTTGTCGTTGCGAAGGTACTCAAAGGCGCTGCCGTGAAATGAGTTTTCACCACTCCGAGTGACGACGTTGATCGCAGCACCCGAATTGCGTCCGTACTCCGAAGAAAAGTTGGAGGTTTTGATATTCACTTCACGGATGAAATCGATCCCGACGTTGTTGATCTGGCTGCCGTTGCTGCCCGAGTCGAGATTGAAGCCGCCATCCACTGTCAAGAGGTTTGCGTTCCCGCGATTGCCGTTGATCGGCTGACTTGTAGAAAGACCAGTCATCAAGCCCAGTTGGTCGTCATTGAGCAGCGGTGCGCCGGGAATGAGCGTCGTCAGTTGCAGATAATTCCGGCCGTTGAGCGCCAATTCCTGCACCTGCGCCGTATCGATGACACGCGCCACCTCGCCCGAGGTCGTGTTGACCGTCTCACCCGTTGAGCCGACCACCTCGATCGCCTCGGTCACCGCCCCAGCCTCGAGTTGGAAATCGACCGTCAGCCGTCCGTCGGCTACCAGCGTGTAGCCGGTCCTCGTCGACTTCTTGAACCCCTGTTGCTCGATCGTCACGCTGTAGTCTCCCACCGGGAGATTGGTCGCGACGTAGAAGCCGTTCGGGTCGCTCATCGCAGTTCGCACGAGTTTTGTTTCTCTGTTCGTAATTGTGACCTTCCCGCCTGGAATGATCGCGCCCGAAGGGTCGGTCACCAACCCCGAAATGCGGCCCGTGATCGATTGGGCAAAAACACTGACACTAAGCAGGCTCAGTAGGACGACCAGCATCAAACTGACGGAAATTCTTCTTTCAGCAACTAGCATCTCTGCCTCCTCGGCTAATTCGGGTTTTCTATCTTTGGCATCTTTGATCGATCAGGCCGCGACCAACTCGTCTTTCGCTGCTCGACGTTGCTCCAGTTCCCTTGCAGCCCTGACTGTCAGTTTGCGACACTTTGCTTGGACCCGGGTAGGTTTTTTTTTCGAGAAAGAGAGTCAGTCGCCAGGCGTCTCCTTCAGCTTCTTCAGCGCGGCGTTATCAGGATGCTGGCGATAAAAGGGATCCAGAGGAAAGCACCCCGAGACCAGGCCGTTCCTGGGAGCTGTCGTACAATCGCTGAACGTCCGGCACAACCGCTTTGTTTGCAGCTTCTTGCCTCTCAGGACATCTGCTGGCAGATCGTGGTACGAAAGCACCAGCCGTCCGAGCCCGACAAAGTCGACCTCGCCGCTGCGAACATAGTGCTGTGCGACGTGTGGTAACCACTCCTGCAGATAACTGTACCCCGATCCGACGACGCACAATTCCGGGTAGCGCTTCTTGATCTCACCGGTCACCTTGATCTGACGCGCCACTCCCACCAGCGGATCCTCCGGCGGTAGATACCCGTCCGAGGGAGGAAACAGTGCCGGTCGCTGAATGTGCGGGTTGTAATACGGGCTACCCGCCGAGGTGCAGATCAGTCTGATTCCGAGTTCAAGAAGCAGCTCGCAAAAGCGAAACGTCTCGGTCAGATCTATTTTCAAAGGATCGTCCCGGTTCGCCCCAAACGCAAACGGGTAGTGCCCTTCGTACTTCTCCGGCTCGCCCCGACGATCCTTACCCATGCGAAAGGGAAGCAGATCGAAAGCACTCAGTCGCACTCCAACTCCAAGTCCAGGCGCGTCGCGTCGAACACCTTCCACCAGTTCACGCAGAAAGCGCGTCCGGTTTTCAAAGCTCCCGCCGTATTTTCCCTCTCGTGTCGTCGCGCTCAGAAGTTCATGGCCGAGATAACCATGGCAGTGCTTCAAATCGACGAAAGCGAACCCGGTATTCCACGCTCTGACCGCAGCTCTCACAAAGTCAGCAATCAATTCCGCAATCTCTTCGTCAGTCAGACAGGGATAGTCGGGTGAGATGCCAAACCTGGGATCGAGCAGAGGATGATGGTAGGCGATGCGCGGCTCCAGCCGGTCCTTCCGATTCGGCCTCGCGAACCGGCCCGAATGGGTTAACTGCAATCCGATGAGAAGGTCTGCACTCGATCCAAAGTGAGCTTCGTGCTCTTTGACCAGCGTCTTTCGCAGCGCTTCGAGAGATGAACTCGTGGCATCATTTGAAACAAGCTGATTGGGATTGGCGCGACCATCGTGACGAACGGCCACTGCTTCGCCGCCCCAGATCAACTTCGCGCCACTGGCACCAAAATGTCGCCATCTCCTGATGGTCAAATCCGTTGGAGTTCCATCCGGAGTGCCGTCCCAACCCTCCATCGGCAGGATGCAGAACCGGTTACCGATACTCAAGCCAGCAAGGTCATAGGTGCGGGCTAGCGGCGACTCTGGCGCCGACAGGACCTCGCTGTCGAAACCCAGAGAGATTCCAAGTCCGGCGAGATGAGCTTCAAAATCGGCAGCCCCCTTGAGCGAGGCCACGCGCCGGTACGAAATCTGTTCGGAATCACTCATAGTCAAGGCCAATCGGTCTCGTCGCAAATCGGTTGAACAGCGCGCACTATGACCCGAAACTCGATGAGACTTCAAGGGTGGTAAGCTCAAGCTCAAGCGAAAGCAAGGAGGAAGACTCACGCGAAGGCGCGAAAGGCGCGAAAGGACGCGAAGGGGAAGGAAGAGATTGGGTTGAGCCCTGATCTTCCTTCCCCTTCGCGTGAGTCTTCCTTTGCTTTCGCTTGAGCCTTCGTGTTTGATCTCCTCGAGACGCGAATGTAGAATAACGCT